>JBDKJZ010000142.1:0-10971 GCA_039796375.1 Pseudomonadota bacterium | reverse complement strand
TCCTCGCGGTGCCCGTGCGCACCGACGCGGACGATCCGGAGGTCCTCCACGGCAAGGTGTTATTCCACGATGCGGGATGCGCTGACTGCCACACGCCCCGGCATGTGACCTCTGAGCACAAGCTAGCGGCGCTTGAGCATCAGGAGATTCGGCCCTACAGCGACCTACTCCTGCATGACCTAGGCGAAGGTTTGTCCGACGAACGCCCAAGCTATTCCGCAGAAGGCACTGAATGGCGCACTCCACCGCTCTGGGGGCTCAGATTCTACAGCGATGTTAACCAACACAATCGGTTGCTCCATGACGGGCGTGCACGCGGCGTAGCGGAGGCGATCTTGTGGCACGGCGGTGAATCAAAGAACGCAAAGCTCGCGTTCGAAGCTATGTCCCGGGCCGATCGCAAGGCGCTGGTCCGATTCGTTGAGTCGCTCTGACACCACTCTGAACTCCGACCACCACCAAGACTAAGTGTTGATGAATCCCGCCCCGCGTGTCAGTCTGTTCTGTACCTGCTTGCTGCTCAGCTTGACGGCGGCAGCCTGCGGCCCGACCGACGTTCCCGACGCCCGGCGCGACCTACTGCAGAGTTGGGGAGACACCTTCCTGTTTCCCACCTATTCTCGGTTCAAGCACCAAACCGCGCAGCTCGCAGCGGACTCTGAAGTGTACTGCGCCGCGCCAAGCGAGAAGCGGTTTGAGACACTCCAAGCAGGGTGGCAACAGGCGCGTGAATCCTGGAAGCAGAGCGAGGTCTTCAGCTTTGGCCCCACCAAAGAGTTCCCCTGGCGTCTGGAACCGAAGATCGATTTTTGGCCCGCGCGCCCCGATACCGTCGAGCAGAGGATTGAGCTGGGAGGTGAGTTCGATGCAGACCAAATAGGCGCTGCGGGCAAAGGGTTTCCCGCGATCGAGTGGTTGCTCTACGGAGACCCAGGCCAAGCGGACCTGGCGAACGATTCCGTTCGTTGTCGGTACCTGGGCACCATTACTGAGGACCTTGCCCGCTCTGCCGAGCAGCTGCTCACTGCATGGGAGCCCCAAGGGGACAACTACCTGGCTGAGCTCACTCAGGCTGGCCGCGGAAGTGAATCCTTCGATTCCTTACGGATGGCGCTCAGCGAAGTCGTGAATCGCATGGGGTTCCTTGTCGAGAATATTCGTTCAGAGAAACTGGGCAAACCTCTAGGTAGCGGGAAGTCCAACGCAGACCCAACCAAGACGGAGTCTCAGTTTAGCGGGCGCTCTTTCGAGGACATCAAAGACAATCTGATGGGCTTGGAACGTCTCTATTTCGGCCACAATCGTGGGCTCGGGCTGCGGGACTATCTAGCAAAGCAGAACGCGAACTTCGACGAACCCATGCGCGTGCGCTTGGAGCACGTTCGGGAGGCGATCGACAGAGTCCCATCACCGCTGACACGCGCGATCCTTGAATCCCCGCAGGATGTGGTCGCGGTCACTGAGCGCCTGAGTGAGCTACAGCGCCTAATCCAGATCGAGGTGGTCAACGCCCTGTCCTTAACCCTCGCGTTCAACGAGAACGACGGCGACTAGCTAGAATGCGCGGCTGGAATCACCTACTGCGCTTAGCCAACCAACCGCGAAGCGCCCAGGGCCTGGCTGCGTTCCGTATTCTGTTCGGAACCGCTTGTTTTCTCGGGACGTGTCGCTTTGCAGCCAAAGGTTGGATCAGTGACCTGTACGTCCTCCCGACGTTCCACTTCAAGTACTACGGCTTCGAATGGGTAGCGCCCCTCCCCGCGCCGTGGATGTTCGGCGTCTTCTTCGCGATGGGACTCAGCGCGGCGCTCTTCACGCTCGGGCTGGCCACGCGCGCGGCGTTGGCCGTGTTCTTCCTGCTCTTCAGCTACTGCGAGCTGATCGATCAATCCACCTATCTGAATCACTACTACCTGATCAGCCTGCTGGCCCTGTTGCTTTTCGCGCTCAACTCCGACGAGTGCTGGTCCTTGAATGCACGCCTAAGGCCCAGCCCCGCCCCTGCCCTCGTTCCAGCTTGGCAATACTGGCTACTCCAAGCGCAAATGTCGCTCGTATACTTCTTCGCTGGAGTCGCGAAGCTTAACGCAGACTGGCTATTGGACGCCGAACCACTGCAGCGCTGGATGAACACGTACTCCGACTTGCCGCTAGTAGGCGAGCTACTTTCATCAACCCCCGTGGCGTACGCAATGAGCTGGACCGGGGCGTTCTTCGACCTGACGATCGCGCTCTGGTTGTTGCTACCAACCACGCGTAGGCTCGCCTTCGTCGGTGTCCTCATTTTTCACCTGATGATCTGGCTGCTGTTTCCGGTTGGGGTCTTCTCCTGGGTGATGATCGCGGCTGCAACCGTATTTTTTTCCCCTAGCTGGCCTCAGCACTGGCTCACGCGGTCGGGGCCCCCCCTTGCGCTCGTTTCGAGGGAACCGGCGCGCGACCTACCGGGCCGATTCTCGGTTCGGCTCGCCATGCTTACCGGACTCTACCTCGCACTGCAGGTCGCTATTCCTCTGAGGCACTTCGCCTACCCAGGGTGGGTCAACTGGACCGAAGAGGGGTTCCGCTTCGCCTGGCGAGTGATGCTCATTGAGAAGACTGCTCAGGTTGAATTTCGGGTGCACGCCAGTGGGTCCGAGCGGGCAACCACCGTGTTTCCCCGAGAACAGCTAGCTCAACTTCAGTACACCCAAATGTCCACGCAACCCGACATGATTCAGCAGTACGCCAAGCACCTCGCGCGGAGTCACGCGGCTGACAACGGCGAAAGCGCGCGGGTCTTCGTAGACGCCTGGGCTTCCCTGAACGGGCGTCCCGCTCAGCGCTACATCGATCCCGACGTCGATCTCGCTGCTGAGCCACGCTCGATCTTTCCCAAAAAGTGGATTGTCCCGCTCGCCGAGCGCCCTCTGCTGCAACCCAGCTTGGAGTAGCTCACGAGCGCCCAGCGTTCAGCCCAGTTGCGGCGATGTTCCGGGCGCCCTAGGTCAAGAGGTTCGCGTACCGGTGTCTGACGAGCATCGCCACACTGTCCGCGGCGGACTGTCGTTCGTATCCGAAATCAACCCCCAGGCGCGTGATGGCAGCTTCCGCTGAACGCTTCTGTTCAGCGCTGAGCCCCGCTCCCTCCTCGCGAACTACTATGACGATGTCTCTCGTCAGCTTTGCCAGGGCTTCCCGCCGCTCGCCGAAAACTGCGTCCCGGAGGCGCTTGATTTCCGCCCCAAAGATGGCGTGATTGTTTACCCGCTGCCCCGGGTTCTCTATGGCCCAGGCGGCTATCCTGTTCATCCAGGTGTGGCGCACCGACTCCGCGTTATCAGGCATGGCCAAGATCCCCTCCACTTCCCGCATCAGGCGTTCATCAGGATCTTCGTGTTCACCCGTGATCGGGTTCCGCATTTGCTCTTTCTTCACCCAATGCGTGAAGTGGAGCACGTAGCGGTCGAACAGCTCGCCGTAGCGCGCATCATCCACCAGGCTGCTGGCGACTCGAAACTCATCTTCTAGGGTCGTCAGCAGCCGCTCCCGAATGACTCTTCGGAACTCCAAGTGGTCGTGATAGCCGCCCTCGATGGGCTCTTGTTTCAGCCAGGTGTACTCACCCTCGCGCGCGCAAAGTCGGTCGAGTTCTTCAAGAACCGCGAACGGCGACAACCCGTGGTAGCTTGAGTTCTGTGCGGCATCCATCAGCACCGTTCGCATCTCTCGCGGGCTGGCACCCATTCCACCTTCATAGACGTTCTGTGATTCCCCTTCAGCATAGAGCTCCGGAAGCAAGCCACGCAGTGCCTTCGCCTTTTCGTTGTCTAAACGGCCGGGGATCGTCCCGTTCCCCAACAGGTCCATCTTCTCAATAGCGGTCAGGCTGCGAATGACGTCCCGCGACGGGCGCGGAAAGTGTTCTGCATCAGGCCGGATCAGACGGGTCAGCACGGCGAACATCGCGGCAACCTCTGTCGCATGAGGAACGACGTGCCCGCGAACCTGCGACGTGATCTGAGCGTCGTATATCTGTCGTTCTTGCGGATAGCTACGTAGGTAGGGCGTACGAATCAACTCCACTCGACCGCGAAAGCTCTCAAACTCGTGGTGTTTTCGAAATGCCGTCAGCTCAACTTCGTTAGCACTAGCGATCATGACGCAGTTTGTCTGAACGTTCTGCGACGGCAGCGCCAGTTCACCCGTCTCGACAGTCAACTGAAGGTACTTGAACGCATCCAGCGGGCGCTTGAGCAGATCGGAAAACTCGAGCAAGCCCCCGGCCGCGTCGATCAACTCACCATGGACTTCGAACAAGGTCACCGCTTGCAGGCTCGAAGGCAGCGCGCCAAGCGAGCGGTCCGCGGTCACCTGGCGCTCTCGCGCGTCCACGCTGAGTTCCGGCCCGATGGTCACAGCCCCCGTTCGGTAGCGCCTAGAAACGAAGTAGCGCTCGACCTGGACATGCTGGAGCACTTGCTTCAGCGAACCCTCGTAGTTGCTGTAGAGCGCGTCGAACACGGTCCGGTTCTTCTGCGACAAGCTGCCATTCCACAGCCAGTCATTGCGCCGCGGCTCGACTCCCGCCTCGGCCCAAAAGCGATCGAGCAGCGGGCGTCGCTGTTCGGTCGGCAACAACAAGAGCGGATGGTCTCGGACTTCGTCAATTAGCCGGGCGTCGATTTGTTCCTCCGACAGATGGGCGAAGCTGCCTCTGCCAAGTGCGACGGGCGTCTTCTCGCCAAAACCGATCGATCCGCGCGTGGTCCGCTGCGAAGGAAACACCCAATGAAAACGATAGAGCGCGCCTGCGTCCAACTTGCTGTAGTGCTCAAGCGCCATCATTAGGCAACGGGCAACCGTTGACTTCGCGGAGCCATTCGGTCCGTGCAACAATGGTAGCTTGTTGGGGCGACCGCCGCGCACGAAATTGCTCAGAATACGGTAGAGTTCACCTTGAACAGATTCTTGACCGACTAGCGAGTCGCGGCTGGCTGCTTCGGAATCGAGCCATGGCAGATCGAAGAGCTGATAGCGGGTAGTCTCGCCCCAAGGCTGGTGCACTTGCTTCTTGCCGAAGTGGTCAAACGCGTCTTTTAGGTACTCGGCCGCGTTCCGGCAATAGCGCCCAGGCTCGGAACCAAAGAGCCCGAGGTACTCTTCAAACGAAAGAACTCGGCGCTCAGCTTCGAAGCGCTGCTTTGCCGCCTCATCTATCGCCGACAACTCGTCCAGGATGCTTACGCCCATCCGGTACAAACTACCATGAACGCTTTGCTCAGGCACAAGCGCGGAGACAAATACTCTGTGGCAGTCCCTCGGCGACTTCACGAAGCCCGTATTTGGGAAGACACCCGCCGCTCAGCGCTACAACAGAAAAACCAGGCCTAATACGACCCCGCAGACCAAGAAGATAACCGCGACCAGCACACCAGCCACCATGACACTATGGGGTCCCTTCAGTTCGCCGAAAAACGACGACAGCGGCCCCGCGGCAGAGGACGGCACTCGCTCCGAGTTCTGTAACAAGCGCGGGCTCCCATTCGAACGACCGAGTTCCGATGAACTCGAAAAGTGAACACTGGCGCCAGCCCGCTGAGGTTCGTGATTCGCGTCGGCGAACGCGGCATCCATCGCCGAGAAGTCGAACCCAGACCCCTCGCCGAGTGGATTAGTCGCGCCGAAGAAGCCCGCCACCGGGTCTTGGGGTTCTGCCCGCGCACCGAACCCTCGCGCGAGATTGTTCTCAATGATTGCGCCCAGCTGCGCTTCGTCAATCAGGGCCCACTCGCGGTGGTCTCCTCCGAGGCCGTAGGCGGCCCCTACCTCGTCGGCAAACTCGCCCGCGCTATTCGTCCTCAATGAGGCGAGCTTCGTGAGGGCTCGCTCCAACACCCGGTCGAGTGACGCGGGCACCGGGTACACACGTCCGCGGGCAGCTTCGCTAATGGGCAGGGGCTCCTTGGTCAGTATCTCCAGCAAAATACTCGGGCCGTTGACCCCTTTGAAGGGGACGACACCGGCGACCACTTCGTAGAAGATCGCCGCGAGACTCCAGACATCAGCGCGCTGGTCGAGCGTCTCGAGCGCCTGCGCCTGCTCGGGTGCCATGTAATAGGGCGAGCCAATTGTCGTGCCCATGACGGTCAATTGTTTGGCGGTCTGGTTCTTATCCTTGACCGAACCAAAGTCGAGAACCTTCGATAGGTCGCCGCTCACCGTCTGGCAGAGGAAGATGTTGTCCGGTTTCAGGTCCCGATGGATCAGCTTACGGGAGTGCGCGAGATCGAGCCCCATGGCCACTTGACTGAGCATTCGAATCGCTCGCGCCGGCGATATCACTTTTTCGCGCTTCAGCGTCGCGCGTAGCTCCTCCCCGACGAGGAACTCAAGCACTAGGGCGAAGCTGCCGTCGTCTGTAGCCTGGAAATCGACCACCTCGATGATGTGTTCATGGGGTAGCGCTTTGCTCACTTCGTATTCGCGTTTGAAGCGCTGCATGCTGACGTCGTCTCGAGCGACGTCTGGGTGGAGTATCTTGACCGCGACGTGGCGGTTCAGTGCTTTGTCTAGTGCCTCGTACACTCGGCCCATGCCGCCGTCAGCCACGACCCGATAGACGAGATAACGCCCCATGAGTAGCTGCCCGACCCGCCGATCGCTTCTGTCCGCTGGCTCGGGATAGTCGCTCGCGGTGACCAGGCTGGACCCGTCCGCCTGGCAGAACCCTGACTCATTGGCGTAGAGGCGACGGCACGCACGACACACTTTCATCCGTCTGCTCCTCCCACTCTACGCGCGCCCCAACCGGCCCCTCATTCCAACCTCGTAGCACACCTCGCAGGTCGCCATCTTGTCCAGACGCCTTCGCAGGCCATTCCGTAGAACGGGGACGTGCGTCGCGCGCGTTTCTTCCTTTAGCCGGCGGCGTTCCCCTCTAGCTGCGGCTGCAGGTCGCTGGGCAGCGGCTCTGCGCGAAAATATAGGATGCGGTTACAACTAGGACACTGATCGAACGCCAAGCCGCGTCGCAGAATCTGAAAGGCCATCGGTGACAGTGAGATGTGACACGAAGAACAGGTTCCTGTCGTTGTATAGCAGAGGCCGCTCCCCTTCCGCAGACGGATCATTTCGTACTTACGAAACAGGGCGGGAGGCACAGCCTTGGACGCCAGCATCCGCCGCCCCTGTTTTTCCGCTGCCTCCGCCTGAAGCTCAGCGAGTCGCCCTTGAACTTCAACCGCGCTGTCCCCCAGCTCGGTGGAGAGCTCAGTCTTCTGGCGAAGGGTGCCATCGACGTCTTGTCGTGCCTGCTCGATCAAATCACCGAGCTTTTGGATCTCGATTTCCCGGTCACGGTACAGCTTGCGCAGCTCCTCGACCTCGCGCTGGGCCGCATTCACCTCGCGCTCGGACCGACAGCGGTTCAGCTTGTCTCGGGAGCGATCCATCTGGAGGCTCATCTGCCGCGCCTCGGTGATGAGGCTGTTTCTCGTGTTCTCCATTCCGGCGATGGCGTTTTGCGCCGCCCCCAATTTGGCGTCGAGTTCCGACAGCTGGGCCCGCTTCTCCCCAAGGTCCCCCGTCTCCGCCTGGAGGGCTGCCTCCAGCAGAGCCAATTCGGCATCAATGGTGGCTAGGGTTTCAAGCGCTTCGATCTGAGATTGGATGCTCACGAGCTAAAACGTTCCTTCAAGGTTAAGCGTGCGCGGTGCTAAGCGGGTCCCAATGATTGCGCCTTGTGGGCCCACCAGGGTTCGAACCTGGAACAACCCGGTTATGAGCCGGGGACTCTGACCGATTGAGCTATAGGCCCTACGCTGTGACGCCACCAGAGGTAGACGGCACCGTGTGACTTGGAGACAATCGGGACCTGCTTCGTACGCGCTGCGCACGCGACGCAACCTACCCGATAGGGTCCAACAGAGCAACCAAGCTCACGGATTGACTGGCGGCTGGACCAGAGGATCGGCGCAGCATCGGAAGCCTGTGTGGGGAAGTCGAGCGAGCGGCTGTCGCGTTTGCACGCTACGTTCGCAGCCAATTGAACTCAGATTGTAACGTCCGCCTTTGAGGGCGGCCTTGTATCCGGATGGATGCTCGCTCCGCACCCACTCTTGGACGTTTCCCGGCATATCAAAGACGCCCGCCCGGCTCACGCACTCGGTCCGGACCGAAATTCGGCGTCCATCACGTGCCGCCAAGGACGTGCTCACCTGGTTTGGAGCCCACAGTTCAGTAACAACAACGGACTTAAGTAGTTGGCCATAGTTGCAGTCCCCGGCGCGCTGAGTTCCACGACAGGCCATCGTCCACTCTGACTCGGTGCAGAGGCGCTTTCCCTCGGCCGCGCAGGTGCGCTCGGCATCTCCGAAGTGCAGCATGACCGCCGGAAGGACGCCTGGCAGGTTCGGGTACTCAAAGAGATCCACGCAGATGGCCAGTTTGCGGGGCTCAACCGGACACCCGCCAGGCTCCGCGGCGCCGCTTGGACAATGGTTCTCAGCAACCCAGGCCATACGCAAGGGACATAAGGCCTCCGAGAGCGGGTGAGGCGCCGGTAGGTCTGGCGGCTCGCCCGATAGCGGCCGCGGTGTGCGGATTGCCTTGGGGCCGTCCTTCGGAGGCAGCAACTGCGAGGGAGCACCGACGGCGGAAGATTGGCTCTCGGGTGCGGCTGATACCACCGGAGCAGGCGGACGCTTCGACACCAGCCGCGCCGCCGCCCACAGAGAACCCCCCGTGATGCCAACGGCCAAAGCTACGCGCCAGAGACCTCTCATCCGCTCCGGCACAAGATTGCCCTGTGTTATGCTGCTCGGTCAAATGGGCGAGATCGAAGTCATCGAAGCCCGGCAGCACAACCTGAAGGGAGTCAGCTGCCGTTTGCCTAAGAACCAGCTCACCGTCATCACTGGCCCAAGCGGTTCGGGAAAGTCCTCCCTCGCGTTCGATACTCTCTACGCCGAAGGGCAGCGGCGCTATGTCGAAGCGCTCTCCCCCCATGCGCGTCAATTCCTCGAACGACTCCCCAGGCCGGACGTGGAGCGCATAGACGGACTGACTCCGGCCATCGCAATCAAGCAGCAAGCCACAGCCACGAACCCGCGGTCGACGCTGGGCACCACGAGCGAAGTCTCTGACTATCTGCGCCTGCTATTTGCGCGCGTCGGTACCCCCCATTGCCCGGTGTCAGGCAAGGTCCTGCGTGCATACACGCCCGCCCAGATTGTCCAGTCGGTGCTCGATCGGGGACTCGGCACGAAAGTCATGGTCCTCGCGCCTGTGCTCCGCCAGTTTCAGGGCGACCTCGACCCGGCGCTGAGTGAGCTGCGGGCCGACGGCTTCGTCCGCGCGCGACTGGATGGGACTGTCTTCGAACTCAGCGAACCCCGTTTGACTCACGCTGACAGCGCCGTTCATTTGGAAGTTGTCGTGGATCGACTCGTCGTCCGCGACGGAATCCGAAGCCGGCTATCCGACTCGATCGAGCTCGCGCTCAGCCGCGGTAGTGGAACCGTTCTCCTAGACTACATGCAAGGAGACGCTCCTACCGTCATGAGTGACCACCTGGTCAGCTGGGAGCACGGGGTTGCACTTCCTCGACTTGAACCCCGGCTATTCTCCTTCAACAGCCCCCAAGGAGCGTGTCCAGAATGCAGCGGACTCGGCACGCGCTCTCAGATAGCTAAGGATCGCGTGGTCGGAGACGAGGGGCTGAGCCTGCGTGAAGGTGCCCTGGCGATCTTCGGTAGGCCTGGGTCCGTCGCCAGAGCGATTGAGGTCTCCAACATCGTAAAAGCGCTGGGCGCAGATCCCGACGTCCCGTGGCGCGACCTTCCTCCGACCACGCGAGAAACAATTCTTCATCAGGATCATCGGGGAGCTAAGGCCCGCGCCGTAGCCGGTGACTCCAAGGCCCGGCGCGTCGCCTACCTAGGAGTCGTCCCCAGACTAGAAGAACGACTTGCGCAGCTGACCGCGAACGCCAACGTCGCTGGCAAGACCAGCTCCACCGACGACGCCGACTACGACGATCTCTTCGACGGCTCCCCGAACGACGCTGAGCTGAGCCAGTTCCTAGTATCAGAGACCTGCCCAAGCTGCCGAGGAACCCGGCTTAGGCGAGAAGCCTTAAGCGTCCGGATCGGCGGGCAGACAATCGCGCTGCTCTGCTCGATGCCGCTCAGTGAACTCTTGGAATTTTTCAGGACCTTACCTGCGCTGCTGGCATCCGCCCCTACGGATCTCGCCGTCGCCCTGCCCCTGCTTCGAGAGCTCGAAGCGCGACTGGGGTTCCTGCTCAACGTGGGCCTTCACTATGTCACGCTGGCTAGAGCCACCAGCAGCTTGAGCGCCGGCGAGCTTCAGCGCGTCCGTTTGGCCACGCAAATCGGAGCGGCTCTTGTGGGAGTACTCTACGTGCTCGATGAGCCCAGCGCTGGACTCCACCCGCGCGATAACGCTCAACTGCTCACAGCCATCCGAGCCTTGGTCTACAAGGGCAACAGCGTCGTTATGGTCGAGCACGATCGCGACGCGATCCTAGGCGCTGACTACCTGATCGACATGGGCCCTGGTGCAGGGGATCTCGGGGGCCAAATTCTAGCGCAAGGACGGCCAGAGGAGGTCCTTCGGTCCCCCTCCTCTTGCACGGCTCCCTATTTGACCTACCGCAAACGTCTCGCAGGGTCATGGCAGCGCAAAGAGCCAGGCGCTAGATCGATTTCTCTGCGGGGAGCCAAGTCGCGCAACCTAAAGAACGTGAGCTGCGAGATCCCACTCGGCTTGCTCACCGTGGTCACCGGCGTCAGCGGCTCGGGGAAGAGCAGCCTGATCATGGACACGCTGTTAGCGTACAGCCGCCGCGCACTCTACCACGCACGCGGCAGCGTCGGCGAATGTGACGGCATTGACGGCATTGACCTGTTTGATAAGGTGATTAGCATCGATCAGTCCCCCATCGGCCGATCGCCACGCTCCACGCCG
>JBDKJZ010000141.1:0-11021 GCA_039796375.1 Pseudomonadota bacterium | reverse complement strand
AGCATCGGGGTTGGCCGGGTCTGGAGCCCGCTGGGTCAAGGCGTATCCGACCCCCAGCGCACTCAGCGCCAGCAGGGTGGGGACGAGGACGCGCAACGATGGACGGCCCCGAGATTGTCCATCACCGCTGTTTTCACTCGCCATGGTTTGACAGTATGACGAAGTCGTCCGTGTCCCAAACTTTGCGCGTGCCGATTTCAGGTCTGACCGAAGGGCCTTATGCCTTGGAGGCAGGGACGGCACGCTACGTCACCCGGGTTCATCGCTTGCGCGCGGGCGATACGTTTTTAGTGTTTGACCCAGAGCAGGGGCTTGAAGGGCGAGCCCGATTGCTGACGGACGGCGCGCCGGTGACCTGCGAAGTCGGGGAGCTCAGGGTGGGGGAGCGTCCGGGACTCAGCCAGCTTCGACTGGTTCAGGCGCTAGGAAAAGCCGACAAACCCGAGCGGGTGATCCGCGATGCGACGGCGCTTGGGGTCGGGCGCATCACGTTCGTACAAAGTGAGCGCAGCGTCGTCAAACTTACCCCTCGCAGTGCCTCCAAGCTCGAGCGCTGGAAGAGCCTCGCCTTGGAGGCCGCTCGTCAATCCCTGCGGACTGACTTGCCCCTGCTTGACGAACCCGTCCCGCTGGAGAGTTACCTGAAGTCCCCACCGCGAGGTCCGGAATGGGTGCTACAGCCAGAGGGGACGACGCGCCTGTCGGCGCTGGCGGGCAATGAGCAGCCAATCACGCTGTTTATCGGTCCTGAGGGCGGGTTCTCCCCCGAGGAACAACGACGCTTCGTGCAGCGCGGCGCACAGCTCGTCTCGCTCGGTCCTTGGGTCCTGCGCACCGAGCTCGCAGCGACCGCCGCCCTGACCTTGGTTGTTCACGCGCAACTTGCACGCGTCCCTTGAACTGTGAAACGAGGCTGCTGTGCCGCTACGCATCTTGATCGCTAAGCCCGGGCTGGACGGGCACGACCGCGGAGCCAAGATCGTTGCGCGCGTCCTCCGGGATGCGGGGTGCGAAGTCATCTACACCGGGCTTCACCAGACACCGGAAATGATCGCCAGCGCTGCGCTTCAGGAGGCGGTCGACGCTGTCGGTCTATCCATCATGAGCGGGGCTCACAACACTCTGTTTCCAGCGGTCATGAAAGCCCTGGCTGAGGTTGGTGCGGGAGACATTCCCGTCTTTGGTGGCGGCATCGTCCCAGAAGCCGACGTCGCCGCGCTTGAGCAGCTCGGCGTCGCCAAGGTGTTTGGGCCGGGCACCTCGCTTTCGGAAATCGTCGACTGGGTCCTCCGCGACCTGCGACGGCCCTGATCGCCGACCTCGATCCCGGGTTTCGACGGGTGTACCTCTCAGTGAGGTAGTTACATAGGTGCGCCCCGAGTAGACTACTGAACATATGCCTATTATTCGCCCCGTTGGGAGAGAATCCAGGGAAAACAATGCGGGTTCGCACCTGCGAGTCTATTGACACGTGGGGCGTTTCACCATAGCTTCGGGCGTCCAGTGGGACAAAGTGGGGTTGAGTGTCGTATTTTCCCAAATGTCTCCCAAGTCCGAGTCGAAAGACGTGAGCACCGATGTTCCGCGGTCAATTCCACCACAGCATCGACCAGAAGGGGCGAACCAGCCTGCCTTCACGGTTTCGCGAGGTGTTGGATGCCGAGGGCGATCTGCGGTTGATCCTGACCCCAGCACCGTTCGATCCCTGCTTGCATCTCTATCCGCTGAAGGCCTGGGAAGACTTCGAGCGGAAAGTGGCAGAGCTGCCAAGCCTGGACCCGGACATCGCGCGTTTTCGCAGGCTCTACATCTCGCCTGCGCTCGACGTCGAAGTGGACAAAGCGGGCCGCATTCGAATTGGTTCGGACTTTCGAGAGAAGGCCAACATCACCGGCGAAGTGTTCTGGGCCGGTATGGGTCGGATCGTAGAGCTGTGGTCGAAGGACCTTTGGGACCGCAATACGGCGATGAATGACGAGCAGTTCGTGAACTTCCAGAGCAAAGTGCAGGAGTTGATCCGGATATGAGGGCTATTGCGTTGGCAAGCGACGACGAGGAAATCAGGAGACCGCACGTAACGGTGATGCGCGACGAGGTGGTCGAGGCATTCGCGCCGCTCGGCAGTGGACTGGTGGTGGATGCGACCCTCGGCTACGGGGGGCACACTGAAGCGTTGCTGCGAGCCCACCCCGGGCTCAGCGTGGTCGGCTTCGATCGGGACTTGGAGGCATTGCAGTTCAGTCGGCACCGCTTGGCCCCGTTCGGTGAGCGTGTCCAGCTGGTCCATGCGCGCTTCGGCGTCCTGAGCGATTGGCTGGCGCACCATGGAATCTCCCACCTGGATGGCGTGATCGCCGATCTCGGGGTCAGCTCACCGCAGCTAGACGACGCTGAGCGCGGGCTGAGCTTCCGCTTCGAGGGTCCGCTCGATATGCGCATGGATCGCAGCCACGGTGAGACGGCGCTTGAGCTCATCGCTAGGCTCAGCCAGGATGAGCTCGCCGATGTGATCTTCGAGCTCGGCGAGGAGCGTCGTTCCCGACGCATCGCGGCGTGTATCAAGCAGGAACACGACAGCGACAAGCTCAGTACGACCCACGACCTGCGGCGCGCTGTCGTTCGCGCGCTCGGTCCGCGCCGGGTCGCGGGTGTTGACCCGTCGACGCGCACGTTCCAGGCGATCAGAATCGCCGTCAACCGGGAGCTCGATGAGCTCGCTAGCCTAACGGGGATCCTCCACCGGACCCTGCGGCCCGGCGGGGTGGCGGCGCTGATCAGCTTCCATTCGCTCGAGGATCGACTGGTCAAGCGGTGCTTCACTGAGCGCGCCCTCTGGAAGAAGTCGTCAAGCAAGCCCACGTTGCCGACCTTGGCGGAGCGCGACGTCAATCCTCGCTCACGGAGCGCCAAGCTACGTGTAGCCACCCGCACGGGGCTCACCCAGGTGCCGCGACCCCTACCCGAGGGAGTCGATCCGCGCGAGGCGCAGCGGTGAAGGGGCGGCGTACGCCCTTCTTGGTACTCTGGACTCTCGCCGTTGTTGCGACGGTGGCGGCGTTCGTGCTGCACGTGGGGATTCGGGTCAAGGCGATCGAGACCGGGTACGAGCTAGGGCGTTCGCATGCGCACGTGGCGCGGCTACGTGAGGTGAAGCGCGTGCTTGAACTCGAGGTGGCGAGTCACAAGACGCCAGAGCGCGTGGACTTCGTGGCACGCCAGCTGCTTCACATGTCGGAGCCGTCGAAAGACAGAATATTTTCCGGTGGACCCCTGCCTGATGTAGAGCCCAACGAAGAGGTGGCTCCTGTTTCTAGCGACACACGGAGCCTCGCTCAAGGCAGTCCATGAACCGAATACTCACACATGAAGGCCGCTGGATCCGTCTGCGGATGGGTCTTCTGTGCGGGCTCTTGGCGCTGGGTCTTGGGGTCGTCGTCTCCTCCGGTGGCACGCTCACGTTGGCTGACGGCTCGGCTTGGCGGGACATGGCGGAGACCCAACGGCAGCGCCGCCTTCAGGTGGTTCCCAAGCGCGGAACCCTCTACGACCGGAATGGAAGCGCGCTCGCGGTCAGCGTAGACGTACCGAGTGTGAGCCTCGATGCCATCGAGCTGCTCCGGGCCGTCAGCCCCCAAGATCAGCCTTCGGTCGCGAGGAACGCGGCGAATCGAATCGCCGCTGCGCTGACGCTCGATCCCGCCACGGTGGAGAAAAAAATTCTGGGGAAGCGTCGCTTCGCTTGGCTCAAGCGCCGCATTACTCGTGAAGAAGCGGACGCGGTGCGCCAATTGGGTAGCGGTGAGAGCGGCGACAAGGTCCGCGGCCTGATCGTCGAAGCGGAAGGGCAACGTTACTATCCACGCCGCGAGCTGGCGGGTCCGCTGCTCGGGTTTGTGTCTTCTGACTCCGAAGGACGCGATGGGTTTGAGCACGCGTTCAACACCGAGTTGAAGGGCCAAGTCGAGCAGATGCGCGGGCTGCGCGATCGAGGTGGGCGTCTCATCTTTAGCGAAGGCATCGAAGACGATCAGGCCTTCGCGGGGCACGATGTGCAGCTCACCATCGATCAAGGGATCCAGTTCGTGGCCGAGCGCGAGCTGGCGATGGCGGCTCGAACCTATGAAGCCGTTTCCGGCTCCGTCGTCGTGGTGGATCCCCACACGGGGGAGGTGCTGGCGATGGCGAGCTGGCCCGGCTACAACCCCAACGACTACTCTTCGAGCGATCCTGCTGCACGGCGAAATCGGGCCGTGGCTGATCGTTTTGAGCCGGGTTCGACGATGAAGATCTTCACGGTCGCCGCGGGGCTTCAGCACAAAGCGATCCAGGCGACCGACAAGATGTACTGCGAGAACGGGTCGATGTCCGTCGACAACATCACGATCCGCGACACTCACCCCGCTGAGTGGCTGACCGTTAGCCAGGTCTTGGCGCAGTCCTCGAATATTTGTTCCGCAAAAATCGGCCTAAGCCTTGGCGCGCAGACGCTCTACGAGTCGCTACGAGGTTTTGGTTTCGGGGAAAGCTCGGGAACTGGCCTGCCCGGCGAGTCCTCAGGCGTGCTGCTCCCCCGAAGCCGCCCGTGGGTACAGGTTGAGACCGCGGCGGCATCCTTCGGTCAAGGCATCAGCACGACGACTCTGCAGCTTGCGATGGCGACCGCCGCGATTGCCAACGGAGGCAACCTGATGCAGCCCGCTTTGGTACGCCGGATCACGACTGCTCGCGGTGAGCTCGTGCGCGAGTTCGCTCCGCAGGTCCGTCGCCGCGTCGTCAAAGAGGCGGTCGCTCGCGCCGTCTCAGAGATGATGGTCGCGGTGACCGAAGATATGGGCACGGGGCTGGAAGCCGCGGTCGCTGGATTTCAAGTTGCCGGCAAGACGGCGACCGCACAGAAGTCGGACCCCGCTACGGGGCGCTACTCGCTGGACAAGTACATCGCGTCATTCGTGGGTTTCGTGCCAGCGAAGGACCCGGTCGTGGCGATCGCGGTGACGGTGGATGAGCCAATGGTCGCGCACGCCGGCGGTGAGGTCGCGGCGCCAATCTTTCGGCGCGTTGCCGAGATGGCCCTGAAGTACAAGGGCCTCACACCGAGCGGAACGCCGAGTGTGGACATCGGCGGGCTTTCGCAAGCCCCCGATCCGGCGAACGCCGCCTACGCGCTCATTCGCCAAGCGCAAGGCAAAGCCCCCAGCGTTCAGGAGAGCGTCGCGCAGACGCCGCTGCAAAAGGACCAGCTGCGGGTGCCTGACATGACGGGCTGGCCACTGCGCCGCGCAGTCAAGGAGACCTATCAACTTGGAGCAAAGCCTCGGGTGGTGGGCTCGGGCCTAGTCAGGCGCCAGGTGCCGCCCCCAGGGGCGCCGCTCGACAAAGGGGCTCTGCTCACTCTGGAGTTTGAGCCCGCGTCATGAGCTCCGCTGCCGGTCTGACTCTGACCGAGCTCGCGACTCACTTGGGCGAGTTTCGCCCCGTGTTAACTGGCGACGGCACCATTAGGGTCAGCGACGTGAGCCAGGACTCGCGCTCGGTGCGCCCCGGGACTTTGTTTGTGGCGCGCCAAGGGCAAAACACCGACGGCGCCAGGTTTGTCACCGACGCCGAGCATAACGGCGCAGCGGCGCTGCTCTTGGAGGAGTCAGTGCAGACGCCGAGCGCGCTTCCGAGCCTCACCGTCCGCGAGCTGCCGCGCGCCTTCGCGCTTGCGTCCGAAGCTGTTCACCATTTCCCGAGCCAGGCCCTGGAGTTGGTGGGTATCACTGGGACCAACGGCAAGACGACCACCGCTCACCTCGTCTACGAATGCTTGAAGCAGCTCCAGCTGCGCTCGGCGAAGCTTGGGACTCTTGGCTACGAAGATCCGGATGGGACTGTTGGGTCCGCGCTGACGACGCCCCAGGCCGACACGCTCTCGAGGCTGCTCGCCCGCGCGCGTGACACGGGCTGTGGGCATGCTGTGATGGAGGTGTCGAGTCATGCGCTCGCGCTGCAGCGGGTCTCGGCGCTTCGCTTTGCTGTCGGCGCGTTCTCGAACTTGACACAAGACCACTTGGACTTTCACCGGACCCTGCAGGCTTACGGGGAAGCCAAGGCGCAGTTGTTCTTTCAGCTTTCGCCCGGGCAGGCGGTGATCAACGTGGACGACGCCTTTGGGCGGCAGCTGGCTGAGCGATTCGCCAGAGCACGACCCGAGTCGCTGATCACGGTGAGCGCCCGCGGTGAGTCGTCGTCCCTGGGTGGCCGCCACTTGCGCGTGGTCGGTTGCGCCCAGTCGGCCAAGGGGACTCGGCTACGCGTCGCGTGTTCCGCAGATGTCGTTATCTTAGAGACCGAGCTCGTCGGAGCGCACAACGTAGACAACTGGCTGCTCTGCTTGGGTATCCTCACGGCGCTTGGCGTCAACTTGGCTCAGCTGCAGCGCTTCGCGGGGCGGATCCCCTCCGCTCCGGGTCGGCTCGAGCGCTGCGACCTGGACAGCGACGATATCGCGGTCCTGGTGGACTATGCACACACGCCGGACGCATTGGCCCGCGCGCTACAAGCCACGCGCAGCATGACCACAGGGAAACTTTGGTGTGTCATGGGTTGTGGTGGGGATCGGGATCCTGACAAGCGCTCTCTGATGGGGCGTGCGGCTCGGGAGTTCGCGGACTATTCGATTGTGACGAGCGACAATCCGCGCTCCGAAGATCCGGAGACCATCGCCCTGGCTATCGAAGCTGGGCTAAGCACCCCGAGCGGGCCGCGGGTCTACGAGCGTTGTTTGGATCGGCGCGCGGCGATCCGTAGAGCCGTGTTGAGTGCCGCTCCAGGCGACACGGTATTAATCGCTGGCAAGGGTCACGAGGCTTATCAGATCGTTGGCTCCGAGCACCGGCCCTTCGATGACCGAGTCGAAGCGCGCGCGGCCCTCGCCCATCGCCGCGAAGGCGCAATTCCCGAGGGACACGGTTGATGGCCACGCCGATTCCCACCAATGAGGCAGCGTTCACACTTGGTGAGGTACGCCGAGTGTGCGGAGCTCTGCCCAACGCGGCGGCGCTGAGCCTCGGAGACAGCGCCTCCTTCTGCGGCGTTGGCACGGATACCCGCGCAGGTTTGCAGAGGAAGCTGTTTGTCGCGCTCTCAGGTGAGCGCTTCGACGCCCATGACTACCTGAGTGAAGCGTTTGCGGCAGGGGCGACCTGCGCGCTGGTCGAGCGCGACGTCGAGACGACGCTGCCGACGCTACGGGTGGATTCCACGCTGGACGCGCTCGGCGCCCTCGGGCACGCGCACCGAGCGCGCTGGGGTAAGCGCGTCGTCGCCGTTGCCGGTTCAGCCGGCAAGACCACTACGCGTTCATTGACCGCGGCGTTGCTCTTGCGCTTGCGGGGAGGGCGGGTTCACTTTCCCCTTGGAAATCTCAACAACCGCGTGGGCGTGCCGATGGTGCTCTTCGGACTGCAGTCCGAGCACGAGCTTCTGGTCGTCGAGATCGGCACCAATCGGACCGGGGAGGTGGAGGCGCTCGCCAAAATCTGTGTGCCGAGCGTCGGGATCCTCACCCTGATCGATCTTGAACACACCGAAGGTCTGGGTGGACTGGACTCGATCGAAGCAGAAGAGGGCGCGCTCTTGCGCTACACAAAGGACGTCGCGATTGGCAACGGGGACGACGAACGGGTTCGTCGCCAGATCTTGGCCGCCTCGGTTCCGCATAAAGTCTTGTATGGCTACGCTGAGAATAACGATTATTGCGTGCGTGGCGCGACCTTAGAACGCAGCTCAGAGGGGTTCCTGATGCGTGTTCAGCTGCACCGGCCGGACCGCTCGGAGCTCTGGTTTCGAACTCCGTTCTTGGGCAAACCGGGGGTGCTCGCGAGCGTCGCGGCGGTCGCTACTGCGGAGGCGCTCAGTGGGGCGTGGCTCAGTCCGGAACAAGTGGAGCCCGCGTTCGCGGAGCCCGACGCGCGTCAAGGCGGCCGACTACAGCCACTAGTGCTGAGGGACGGGACGGTAGTGATTGACGACAGCTACAACGCGAACCCAAGCAGCGTTCTGGCCGGGCTTGAGTTCGCAGCCGAGCTCGCCGCCCTGCAGGGGGCGCGGTTGCATGCGGTGCTCGGCGAAATGCGCGAGCTCGGATCGATGGCGGAAGCCGAGCACAAGAAGATCGGTGAGGCGCTCAACCGGTTTCCACTCGCTTCGCTGATTGCCGTCTCGGGAGCCGCGCGCCACTTCGTCAGCCCGGGTGTCCCTAACTCCTACTTCGTCGGAAATTCAGACCAAGCCCTGCAGACTTTGCGCTCCGAGCTACGCCCAGGCGACGTCGTGTTAGTCAAAGCGTCTCGCGGCGTCGGAGCCGAGCGCGTCGTCCACGGCCTGAGCGGCGGCACCCAGTGACGGCCCTGACGCCACGGACACCAAGACCCTACCCCATATGATCTACGAGCTCCTCTATCCCCTCAGTCAGCAGTTCGGGTGGGCCGGTGCGCTCAACGTTCTGCGCTACGTTCCGTTCCGGGTGATCCTCGCGACCCTGACGGCGATGTTGATTTGTTTCACGCTGTCTCCTTGGTTTATCCGAGAGCTGCAGAAGAAGCAGATTCGGCAAGTGGTCAGAAAAGACGGGCCTGTGTCCCATCACAGCAAGGCAGGAACGCCGACGATGGGGGGGGCATTGATACTGCTCGCCGTCCTAGTGCCGACGATGTTGTGGGCCGACGTGAGCAATCCCTTTGTCGTCGCGACGGCGGGCGTCACTGCGGGCTACGGGGTGATTGGCTATATCGATGATCGACAGAAGATCGTTCGCAAGAACACAGCTGGCCTGGCCGGTCGCTACAAGCTCCTCCTGCAGGTTTTGATCGGGCTGGTCGCGGTTGGGTACTTGTTCTGGGATGACTCCCACCTTCCGTCGCAGTGGTTGGAGATCCGCTCACGCCTAAGCGTGCCGTTCGTGGCGTTCTCGCGGTACCCCGTGGAGCTGCCAATCTGGGCCTATGTGACCTTCGCGGTGTTCGTTCTGGTCGCGACCAGTAACGCCGTGAACCTCACCGATGGCCTCGATGGTTTAGCGATTGGCCCGGTGATGATCAACGCCGGGACCTACTTGATCTGGGCGTACGTGTCAGGATCCGTTCTTTTTGGGCGCCCGCTGGCGGGGTACTTGGACGTCGCGGGTTTCCCGCAGATGACTGAGCTCGCAGTGTTTGCGGCTTCGGTGATTGGAGCGGGGATTGGGTTTCTTTGGTACAACACTTATCCGGCGCAGGTGTTCATGGGGGACGTGGGGTCGCTGGCTTTGGGTGGGGGGCTGGGCATGCTCGCTATCTGCACCAAGACTGAGTTTCTGAGCGTGTTGCTCGGCGGCATCTTCGTCGTCGAGGCGGTCAGCGTGATCACCCAGGTGGCGTCGTTCAAGATGTTCGGGAAGCGCGTCTTCTTGATGGCGCCGATTCATCACCACTACGAGAAAAAGGGCTGGCCCGAGCCGAAGATCATCGTGCGCTTCTGGATTATCAGCGTGCTCTTGGCGCTCTTGGCGCTCTCTTCGCTGAAGCTACGGTAAGAAACAAAACAAAACCAACAATGGAGTCCCAAGAGATGGAACTGTCTGGAAAACGGGTCATCGTATTGGGCCTTGGGCGAAGCGGCCAGGCTGCAGGGGTGTTCTGCTGCGCAAGCGGTGCTCAGGTGCTCGGAACTGACTCAAGACCCGAGTCGGCGCTCCCCGAGGCGGCGTCCCTGCGTCAGCGTGGTCTCTCGCTGGTCCTCGGTGGCCACGCGGGGGTGGCGTTTTCAGAAGCCGATCTGATCGTCGTGTCACCAGGGGTTCCGAACCAGCCCTTCTTGGACGACGCCGAGCGTGCCGGTGTGGAGGTTATCGGTGAGCTGGAGCTCGCGTGCCGCTTTGCGAGTGTTCCCATCGTCGCGGTCGGTGGAACGAACGGCAAGAGCACCACGACGACGTTGGTCGAAGAGTTACTGCGCGGTAGCGGCGCTAAGGTCTTCGCGGGGGGGAACCTGGGCGTGCCGGCCTGTGAGGCGATTGGTCAAGGCCACGACCTCTGGGTCTTGGAGGTCTCCAGCTTTCAGCTGGAGCGCGCTCTAAGCTTCAGGCCGCGCGTGAGTGTGCTGCTCAACATCACCGAAGATCACCTCGATCGCTACGCCAGTTTTGCTGACTATGCGCTCGCAAAGGGGAACGCGTTCGTGGGTCAAAGCTCTTCAGACCTCGCTGTGATCCCGCACGCGGACGAGCTCTGCCGGCGGCAAGCTCTGCGGGGTAGGGCGCGCGTGCGTACGTTTGGTCCGGGCGGGGACTACTCGGTCATCCCTTCCGAAAAGGGGCACCTGGGCACGCTGCTCGAGAAGGACAGTGGCGAGACGCTCACGCTGCGCGGCTTGCCGCTGCACGGCGCCCACAACGGGCTGAACCTCGCTGCAGCGGTCGCGTGCGCTCGTGACCTCGGGTGCGATTGGACGTCGATCTCTCGGGGGCTTCAGCGTTTTCAGCCGCTAGAGCACCGCATGCAGCGGGTGCGCGAGCTCGAAGGCGTGACCTTCTACGATGACTCCAAGGGCACGAACGTCGGCGCAGTAGTAACCGCCATTCACGGTCTGAGCGAAGCGCGCTGTGTACTTATCGCCGGCGGGCGCGACAAACTCGGCAGCTATGAACCGCTGGTGGAAGCGCTGAGGCAGCGAGGGCGGGGCCTGGTCGTACTCGGTGAAGCCAAAGAGCGTATCGCTGAGGCTGCCCGCGGTGTCCTGCCCGTCGAATCCGCCGAAAACATGCAGCAGGCGGTCAAAACTGCGTTTCGTTTGGCCCACCCCGGGGATGCGGTGTTATTGAGCCCGGCCTGCTCAAGCTTCGATATGTTCTCAGGATACAAAGAGCGCGGTGAAGTCTTCAGCCGGGAGGTGTTGAAGCTCACCGGAGGTACGCCCCGTTGACGGACCTGAGGAGCCTCTTTCGCTCGACGACGCGCCAGGGCGAGGTCGATCCGGTCATTGCCGCGCTGGTGGTCGGG
>JBDKJZ010000140.1:0-11059 GCA_039796375.1 Pseudomonadota bacterium | reverse complement strand
CCGGTCGCTCCGCTCGGACCAGAGGGCGAAACGCCGCAAACGGGAACCACGATCCGCTTCAAACCAGACACGCAAATATTCACGACGACTGAGTACCACTACGACGTCCTCGCCAATCGTCTTCGAGAGCTCGCGTTCTTGAACAAGGGCTTGGTGATCAAGCTCGACGACAAGCGTCCGGGGGGACGCAGCGACAACTATGAATATCAGGGCGGAATCAAAGAATTTGTCCGACTGATGGCCGTCTCCAAGGAGCCCGTCCATGAGGAAGTCATCGCGTTCCAGGACTCCGTCCCCACGGGTGATGGTACCGCGGACATCTTGCTCGATATCGCGATCCAGTGGACCGGCAGCTTCTCCGAGCAGATCTTCTGCTTCACAAACAACATTCACAACCGCGATGGTGGGACGCACCTAACCGGTTTGCGCTCCGCCTTAACCCGAACGCTCAACAACTACGTTCAAGGGAACAATCTCTTTAAGGACCTGAAGAGCGCCCTCACCGGCGACGACACCCGGGAAGGCGTGATCTGTGTGATTCACGTCAAGCATCCTGATCCTTCTTTCGACTCCCAGACGAAGAGCAAGCTGGTCTCGAGTGAGGTTAAAGGCGCTGTCGAGACCAGCGTGACTGAGAACCTGGGTCGTTTCCTTGAAGAAAACCCGCTCATCGCGAGGAAGATTGTCGACAAGGCGGTCCTGGCCGCGAAGGCTCGAGAAGCGGCACGCAAGGCGCGCGAGGTGGTGCGCAAAGGGGTGCTCGATACCACGGCCCTATCTGGCAAGCTCGCGGACTGCCAAAGCAAAGATCCCGCGGCGAGCGAGATCTACATCGTCGAGGGTGAGAGCGCCGGCGGCAGCGCCAAGCAAGGCCGGGATCGGCATTTCCAGGCAATTCTCCCGCTGAAGGGCAAGATTCTCAACGTCGAGCGTGCACGCCTCGACCGCATGCTCGCCTCTCAAGAAGTGGCCACGCTCATTTCCGCACTGGGGTGTGGGATTGGCGATACGGGCGGCTTCGATCTTTCCAAGCTCCGCTACCACAAGATCATCCTGATGACCGATGCGGACGTTGACGGTTCGCACATTCGCACCTTGCTGCTCACGTTCTTTTATCGGCAGATGCCCGAGCTCTTGGAGAAGGGCTACTTGTACATTGCGCAGCCTCCGCTCTTTCGAGTGCGCAAGGGCAAGCGAGATCTTTACATGAAAGACCAGAGTGCCTTGGACCGGCACTTGGTCGAGCACGGTGTGGACGGGCTGACGGTTAGCTCTGACAATGGAATCGAGATCAGCGGCATTCCCCTCTACAACCTAGCGACGCGCTTGCGCACGATGCGCACGCACCTGGCCAGGCTGGATCGACGCTGTGATTCCAGGGTGATCTCGGCGCTTCTCCGCTGTGGTGATGAGCCTTTCGACCGCTTTCACGACAAGGCCGCACTCGAGAAGATAGCGCCCATTGTCGCAGAGTTCCTGCGAGCGCGTTATCCTGAGCTCTGCCCGTTGTCGGCGAGCGTTGATTGGAATGAGCAAGACCAAACAGGGGGCGTCGCCGTCAAGTTCCGACCCGGCGCGTCAGCACGGCCCGCAACCTTCGATGCAGATCTCGCGCAGTCTGGGGACTATCACGAGCTGCTCAACATCGAACGCGACATGCGCTCCCTAGGTCCGGCACCGTATATCGCGAAAGCGGACAAAGCGGACCCGATCAAGCTGGAGGGGACGCTGGCCCTGGACGGCCTCATCGAGGAGCGCGGCCGTCGGGGTATTGTCCTCTCTCGCTACAAAGGGTTGGGCGAAATGAACGCCGGCGAGCTGTGGGAAACCACGATGAACCCAGATGCCCGCACGCTCCTCCAGGTACGTGTCGAAGACCCGATTCGTGCTGATGAATTGTTCAGTATATTGATGGGCGATCAGGTTGAACCCCGGCGCAACTTCATCGAAGAAAACGCGTTGAACGTTCGCAATCTCGACATCTAAGCGCTCGGACAAAACGAACCCAGCCGCAACCGAGCGGCCCTGGTACACTCACGGACATGAGATTCATTAGCGTCGTTTCTGTCCTAGTGTTCCTTGGTGTTTCGGCGTGCAGCAGCGACGAAGCCAGTGACAAGGATACCCAGTCCGAGGGCGACAAGAACGACGACTCCGAAGCCGACCGAGACAGCGGGTCCGCGCAGGGCGCCACCGATGACGACGGACCTTCGCGCCCGAACCCGCCCGAGGAAGACGCTGCTGTGCTTGGGGACGCTGGCATCCCGCCAATCATGTTCTTCGGCGACGGGGTCAAGTGTGGCGACAACCAGTGCCAAGACGTCGCTGTCGGTGGGAGCATCGATCTTGAAGTCGAGGGTTGTTGCGCCAATGAGAAGAGGTCCCTATGCGGGCTCAACCTCAAGGGGTTAGGGCCCTTCCTCGGTCTCAGCAAAGCCGGGTGTGAGCCGCTCGACCTACCCGGATCTGACGACGACGCTTGCAAGGAGTCGAGCCCGATAGCGGCGGCCTTTGGACCCGAAGCGGGACTAGTTCTACCCGGCTGCTGCCGCGAGAATGATACCTGCGGCTACGCGACAAACATCAGCGGGATCGGATTTGGCTGCGTCGACTCCCAGCGGTTCCTCGGCGAAAAGGCCGGCGGAAAGTGCGAATATAGGCCCGAGTAGGTCCAATCATCAGTTCAATTCCCCGGCGGGGGTGGACAATCGCTGCCAGCGACGCACCATAGCAGCCGCCGACCAATGTTGCTCTTCAGCGGGCACACAGCGGTGCGACTTCGCACCTGCTAGTCGTGGGGCGGCCAACCACAGAGGAGATCTGGCGCGATGCGTATGGACCGCATGACCAACAAGAGCCGAGAAGCTATCCAGAGTGCACTCAGCACGGCGTCTCGGCGTGGCAACCCTGAAATTATCCCCGAGCACCTGCTAACAGCAATTCTTGCGCAGGATGACGGGGTCGGCGCTCCGCTACTTGAGAGATGCGGCGTGAATATTGCCGGGTTGACTGCTGACTTCGAGAAACGAATTGGTACGCTCCCGCAGACGAGCGGTGGGGCTGAGCCAGGCCTCGGCACCCGAGCCCGCGATTTGTTTTCCCGAGCTGAAGACGAAGCTAAGAAACCCAAAGACGACTATGTGTCAGTCGAACATTTGGTCCTGGCGGCTGCGAATGGCGATTCGAACGTCGAGGCTGTCTTCCAGAAGTATGGCGTGGGGTACGACAAGCTCCTGGCGGCTCTCCGCGAGATTCGTGGCGCTCAGCGAGTCACAGACCAGGATCCTGAAGCGAAGTTCCAAGCGCTCGATAAGTACACGCGTGATCTGACAGCGCTAGCGCGGCGACAAAAGATTGACCCAGTGATTGGCCGCGATGAAGAAATTCGCCGGGTCATGCAGGTACTCAGCCGTCGGACTAAGAATAATCCGGTGCTTATCGGTGAACCCGGCGTAGGCAAGACCGCGATCGCCGAAGGCATCGCACAACGTATCGCCACAGAAGACGTCCCCGAGAGCCTGAAGAACAAGCGGCTCGTCGCGCTCGACTTGTCAGCGATGGTCGCTGGCGCGAAGTACCGTGGCGAGTTTGAGGATCGCCTGAAAGCCGTACTCAAAGAAGTCGAGGCGGCCGACGGCAACATCATCATGTTTATCGATGAGCTGCACACCCTCGTGGGCGCCGGCGCCGCTGAAGGGGCGATGGACGCAGCCAACATGCTGAAGCCTGCACTGGCGCGGGGTCAACTTCGGGCGATTGGTGCGACGACGCTCGACGAATACCGCAAGTATATCGAAAAGGACGCGGCGCTCGAACGGCGCTTTCAGCCGGTGGTTGTCTCTGAGCCGACGGTTGAAGACACCATCGCGATCTTGCGGGGTCTCAAAGAGCGCTACGAGCTCCACCACGGGATCCGGATCCAAGACTCGGCGCTCGTGGCCGCCGGGGTACTCAGCAATCGCTACATTACCGAGCGATTCTTGCCAGACAAGGCGATCGACTTGGTCGACGAGGCTGCCAGCAAGATCAAGATGGAAATTGACAGCATGCCGTTCGAGATTGATCAGCTCGAACGAAAGCTGCTGCAACTTCGAATTGAAGAGCAGGCGCTGAACCGCGAACGCGACGCACACTCGAAGAGTCGCCTCGAAGAGTTAAAGATCGAGGTCGCGGAGCTTAGCGCCCAGAAGGACACGGCGCGTGCCCAATGGATGCGTGAGAAAGAGTGCATCGACAAAATTCGAGGAAAACAACAGGAGCTCGAAGAGCTGCGCGTGCTTGAGCAAGCAGCGCGCCGCAGCGGTGACTTGGGCAAAGCCGCTGAGATTCAATATGGGACGATTCCGGCGGGTGAAAAAGCCGTTGAGGAGTTCCGAACGCAACTGGCCGCGATGCAAAAGAACGGTGCCTACCTGAAGGAAGAGGTCACCGAGGAGGACATCGCCTCCGTGGTATCCAAGTGGACTGGAGTTCCCGTTTCCAAGATGCTGGAGAGCGAGCTGCAGAAGCTGCTCCGAATGGAAGAGGATCTCGCCAGCCGCGTGATTGGACAAAGGGCGGCGCTAGTCGCAGTGTCAAACGCGGTGCGTCGTTCGCGTTCTGGCCTCGGCGATGAGAGCCGCCCGATTGGGTCATTCTTATTTCTGGGCCCAACCGGTGTCGGCAAGACCGAGACCGCCCGGGCCTTGGCTGAGTTTCTGTTCGATGACGAGCGGGCGATGATTCGCGTAGACATGAGCGAATACATGGAACGCCACTCAGTGGCTCGTTTGATCGGCGCTCCGCCTGGATACATCGGTCACGATGAGGGGGGCCAGCTGACGGAGCCTGTGCGCAGACGCCCGTACAGCGTGATCCTCTTCGATGAAATCGAGAAGGCGCATCCAGATGTGTTCAACACGCTGCTGCAGCTGCTCGATGATGGGCGCTTGACCGACAGCCAGGGGCGCACGGTCGACTTCAAGAACACGGTGATCATTCTCACGAGCAACGTCGGTTCGCAGGAGGTCGCTCAGATCGAAGATCGCCACGACTTGAGCGACGACAAGAAATCTGAGCTGATCTCTGAGGTCAGCCTTAGCGCGCTCAGGCAGGTGTTCCGCCCTGAGTTCCTCAATCGGCTCGACGAGACAGTGGTCTACCGCCGCCTCGACAGGTCTGAGATTCGCAAGATCGTGGACATCCAGCTCCGTCGCCTAGTGCGCCGAGTAGCGCAGCGTGACTTGACGCTGGAAGTCAGCGACACCGCGAAAGACTACCTGGCCGAGATTGGATACGATCCGCAGTTTGGCGCGCGACCCCTAAAGCGGGCGATTCAGCGCCACCTTGAGGACCCGCTGGCCCGGCGCCTGTTGGGCGGTGAGTTCACCGCGGGCAGCACGATTCGCGTTGGGTTTAGCGGGGGAGACCTGCAGTTTGAGGTGAGTCCGCCTGCTGAGGGAACGGCTACGCTAGTCAAGGGCTCCCGCCAGATTCACGCCTGATTCAGGCTAAGGGCCCAAGCCAGAGCCAATCAGCCTGCGTTGTGCGTTGGTGCAGAAACACGTCAATTCGAAGAACCGCTCGAATAGTTGACGAGGGCCGCGCAGAGCTGGTTGAACCGGTCTTCACCGAGTTCCGGGTAGACCGGCAGATAGACGACTTGACTCATCCAAGCCCTCGTCGTCGGGGCCTCCGCCTCGGGGTGGTTCTCGGAAGCAGATATGCACCCGAGACGCGTGGCGGTGGCGGTGGCTTCGAACCCTCTTGCCTCTAAGTACTGACACAGATCGTTGGGTCTCGCCGCCAACACCGGAAAGAGCCAATAGCTGTGGTAGTCCGCGTGAGCTCCAGGAACACGGAAGCTCACCCCCAGACGCTCCCGCATGCGATCGCCCAGTGCTTTTCGCGCCAACACGGAATCCCCGCACCCAGAAGTGAGTCGACGGTGCATCAGACTGAGCAGCGGCGCACCGGGTCTAAGTCGTAGTTGAGCTAGCAGGTTTGCGTCGCTAAATCCCCGGGTTGCAGCAGAGAGAAGCGCACTGCGCGGGTAGTTGATCGAGCTGCAAATGGCGGTTAGCGCTCCGTACGCGAGCGGATGAGTCGCGGACTTCAGGAGGGCGTACTTCACACACTTAGCTCTGAATGCCCGGGAGCTCTGCTCCGGCAAACGCGCCTGTTTTTGCGCCATGGCGTCGCGCAAGCTCGGATCACGAACGCTGAGCAGCGCACCCCCGAGTGCCGTCATTGTTTTGATCGCCCCAAAACTGAAGAACGCAACGTCTGCTTTTGGATGTCCCGAGTAGTCATCCCCAACATAGGCCTGCGCGCAGTCCTCCCACAGCAGCAGCCCTTTCCGTTGGGCAAACTCTGCAAGTGGACTCAGGTTGACGCGAGCACCAAACAGATGAGCAAACAACACGGCGCGGGTGCGGGAGCCAGAGAGTCGCTCAAGCTCGGACATGCTAGGCGCTAGGGTGTCGTAGTCGACCTCAACCGGGACGCTGACCAACCCATGCTCCTTGAGGATTCGCCCTACGTCTGGGATGGTAATTGCGCTCACCAACACTTCGCTTCCGACAGGCAGCTCAAGAGCAGAAAGCATTAGGTCGAGGCCCGACCGCACCGATAGGCAGGCTAGCGCACGTCCCGGTGAGGGCCAGAGAGCTTCAATAGATCTGGCTAAAGCCTCAGGGTGTTGGCGCAGACCACCGCGTGCCCCTGCCCAAAGGTCGCTCCAGTCGATGTGGAAACGTTTGATCGGATCCGTACGGTTCATTTTGAGCTGAGACATTCGATGGCGGTTTCTGCGCCTGGTTCATCCCCGTCGTAGATCGAAAGGTTGAGGCGGGTCACCCGGAGACCATTGTAATCACCCGCGGCCGCTACTCCCCTGAAAGCCGAGTCGAAGATGCAGCGGGTAGCGCTGCCTCGTTCCAGAAGAGCGCCCGCTGCCACCGTCTTGTCCAACGGCGCTGGAAAGTTTGCGCGCATGGCCGCGGAAACGGAGAAACCCTCCGTGTCACCGCTGAGGGCCACTCACCGCGCAGTGCGCGTTCTGGCTAGTGGGCAGCGGTTGCACGGCGCAGCCTCATCGGCTCGCATTAGAGCTTGGGAAGATCATTTTCGCTCGGTCATGGGTAGAACCTGCACAACCCGTTAGAATTGGCTCCCGCTGGCGTCGAACAGTGTGAGGGTACGGTCAGACCCGTTGGAGCCCTCATGAACGCAAATCGTCCGCCCTTCACCACTCGACGCTGCATGCCGCCGCCCCTTTCCACTCGGGTTTCCGTTAGCGGGCTGCTCGTGCTTCTCGCGGCGGCTTGCAGCGAGGGCCGGAGCTCCGACTCTCACCTAGCTCTAGCGGAAACTGCGCCAACCTCGAGCGCGGGCACGCCGAATCAGCCGACGGGTGCCGGGGGCGCACCGCCCACGGAGCTCATGGCCGGTGGGGTTTCAGGGCTTGGCGGCGCGCCACTAGTAACGGGAGGTGAAGGCGGACTTGCCGGTAGCCCGGCTGCAGTAGCTGGCAACGGCGGAGCAGACGGCGGGCAAGGCGGTGAGCCTGCTGGCTACACCGAGGATCCCGGGACTGATGGAAACGGAGACCACGTCGTCGGTCCGGACTACGCCATAGACCCCGACCTGACGGATCGCGGTAACCCCAAAGGCAAGAACTTTGAGTTCTCGATGCAGCTCGCGCAAAGCGCCATTTTTAAGGGGGATGACCCAACGCTTGATTTGCTGCTTCATCCGGTTCGAACGGAGCGAAACATCTCTGTTTACGTCCCGGCCCAATACAAGGATGGCACTGAGGCGCCTCTGCTCGTGATTCACGATGGCCCGGGTCAGCTACACAACGTGCAGAACGCGCTCGACAATTTGACGATCTCTCAAGATCCAGAGCGCAGACTCCCTGCGTTCATCGCGATTGCCGTACAGAATGGCGGTGACGATGGGAAAAACAGTGAACGCGGCCTCGAATACGACACGATGTCCGACCGCCTCGCCCGTTTCATCAACGACGAGGTCCTCGCTGCAGTCTTGAACAACCCAGAAATCAAGGCTCAGTTTCCGGGGATCGCGTTCACTAAGAACCCTTGGGGCAAAGCGGCGATGGGCTGTAGCTCCGGCGGGGCAGCAGCGCTGTCGATGGGCTGGTTTCGTCCCGACCTGTTTCGCCGACTGATCACCTACTCAGGGACATTCGTGGACCAGCAAGATGACGACGCGCAGGAGGAGGCGAAGTATCCCCTTGGCGCCTGGGACTACCACTCAGGCCTCGAGCTGATCGAGACGACGCCGCGGAAACCGCTGCGCATCTTCGCTCACGTTGCTCAGAACGATGTGGGAGCAAACGACCCCGAGGAGACCCACCACAACTGGGTGATGGCCAACGAGAGAACCGCCGCAGCACTCAAGACGGCCGGCTACGACTATCGCTACGTTCACAGCCTGGCGACCGGGCATTGCGAGGGCAAGATATTTCAGCAGACCCTTGCGGACACCCTGGTCTGGATGTGGCGTGGCTATCACGCGGACTGAGAACTTAATTCACCGCGAACCTCCTGTGTTGGCGTAAGACCCGGGCATGAAACTAGTAGCCGTTAGCAGTCTGTGTATCCTGCTCGGAGGTCACCTCGCGTGCAGCAAGCCTGAGCCCGAACCAGGTGACCGCGGTCAGCAGGCTTCGGCTGCGGTGCCTAGCGATTCAGCGGGTGCAACGGGCAGTGCGGTGGCTAGTACCGGCCCTGGGGGGAGTGTTCAACCGAAGCCGGCCACCATCGACGCACGCTGGTGGCCGGCTGTCAGCAAAGGTGACCAGGCCACCATTCGTGAGCTTCTCAAGAGCGGCGTTCCCGTGGATGCGACAGATGAAGAGAGCCGAGCCGGATTGGCGCTAGCGGCCTACGAAGGTCACACTCAAGCCGTTCAGCTATTGCTCACCGCCGGTGCGGCCGTCAACCATACGGACGACGCGGGGCGAACTGCCTTGATGTACGCAGCCAGTGGCCCCTTCACCGCCACGGTGCAGCTCCTGCTGCAGCGCGGCGCCAACCCCAATGTGGTCGACAAAGTTGAGGGCTGGACTGCCTTGATGTGGGCGGCAGCTGAGGGCCAACTGACGACAGTGGAGGTCCTGCTTGAAAACAACGCCGATAGAGGGATCATCGACAAGGATGGCGATACGGCCAAAGTTTTCGCTATCAAGAACGGTCACGTCAAGGTAGCCGAGCGACTCTGAGAATCGTCGCTCGGGGGGCGAAATAGAGAGGCTACGATGGACACCCCTAGGATTGCGACGATGATTCCCAAGGAGGCAGCAACCGGAAGTTTGTAGACGTCCATGAGTAGCATCTTGGCGCCGACGAATATGAGTATCACCGACAAGCCGACCTTCAGGTACACGAACTTGGTAATGATGCCTGCGAGCAGGAAGTAGAGCGATCTGAGACCAAGTATCGCGAATATGTTTGAAGTGAAGACGATGAACGGATCGTTGGTGATCGCGAAAATGGCCGGGATCGAGTCTACGGCGAAGATGAGGTCGGTCACCTCTACGGCGACCAGAGCGAGTAATAGAGGCGTGCCGTAGCGGCGCCCGTTCTTGAGCACGAGGAACTTGTCCCCGTGTAGCTCAGGGGTCATAGGCAACAGTTTTCTAACCCAACGGATAACGGGGTTTCGCTCCAAGTCGATCTGTTCGTTGCGTTGCAGCAGAAGCTTGATCCCGGTGATAGCTAGCAGGGCGCCGAAGACATAGATGGCCCAGTGGAAGCGCTGTAGAAAGGCTCCACCCAGAAAGATGAAAATCGCTCGCATCACCAGGGCGCCCAAGATGCCCCAAAACAGGATGCGGTGTTGATAGATCGCAGGGATGCCAAAGGTCGCGAAGATGACGACGAAAACAAAGATGTTGTCGACGGCGAGCGCCTTCTCAATCAGGTATCCCGCCGTGAACTCGAGCGCGCGGTCCGGGCCGAACCAGGTGTACACCCCAAAGTTGAAGACCATCGCAAGGCCTATCCAGACCGCGCTCCACGCGCCGGCCTCCTTGAGGCTGACCTCGTGCGCCTTCTTGTGAAAGACGCCGAGGTCTATCGCCAACATCGCCAGCACGAAGGCAATGAAGCCGATCCATAGAGTCGGCGATCCGATAGATACAATTTCCATATTTCAGTTTCTTTCTGGGTGTACTTTGCTAGGTCTAAACACGTCGGGTCAGTCGAATATTTCGCCAAGGGTGCTGATCCAACCACGCTTCTTCTTGGGGTGATGGCGGTCATGGTGGTGATGGTCATCGTCATAGCGGACGCCGCGTGGCGCCGCGGGGTCGTGCCGGGGAGCGAGCTCGTCGAACTCGCGGGTTGCCCGGGCGATGAGCTTTTCCAGCTCGCCCCGATCTAGCCAAACCCCACGGCAGCTCTCGCAGACGTCCACGAGTAGGCCTTCCCGTTCGCGCTCTCTCAAGCCGACTGTCTGGCAGCGAGGGCAGTTCATGACGCCCTCCGCGCACCCGCGGACGCCGCCCGGGCGCTTCGCTGACGGTCGAGGTCGCGGCCAACGGCGCGACTTGCCCGTTCGATAGCGACCTCCACTGCGAGGTACGCGTCCTCCCGCAGCTCGTCGATCACAATCGATGATAGACTAGGGCCTCGGAGCGTGACGTGACACTGCTTGTCGAGACCCCCCTTGGGGCCGTTGACATCGCCGATGCGGACGCAGACCGAGCCGACTTCCTGTCCGAAGCGGCTGAGGTGGAAGTGTACCCGGCGTAGCGCATGTTCCCGAAGTGAGTCGGAGGCCTGCAGGTTGCGGAAGCGAATGTCGATCTTCATTGGTCAGGTTTCCTTTGGGTTTTGGGACGCCAGATGGCGACCCCTATTCTCTAGGGCTCGAATAACGTGTCGACCATTACTAAAATTGGACGTGATCTGTAGGTTTGGACGACGTATCGTCTGGAGATGGACTCGCTCAACTACCACCACCTGCGCTACTTCTGGACGGTCGCTCGCGAGGGCAGTCTCGTCGCCGCAGGGAAGTTGTTGCGGCTTTCACACCCGACGCTGAGCGCCCA
>JBDKJZ010000139.1:0-11074 GCA_039796375.1 Pseudomonadota bacterium | reverse complement strand
CCGAGCGAGTAGATGTCGGCGCGGTGGTCAACCGTGCCCCCCATAGCCTGCTCCGGACTCATGTAGTGCGGGGTTCCGAAGACAACTCCTGGACGTGTCAGTCGGCTCTGCCCCGCTACCTGCGCCAAGCCGAAGTCGACCACCTTCACCCCTTCGCCGGTGGTGGCATCAACCACGATCACGTTCTCGGGCTTCAAATCCCGGTGGACGATTCCATGCTCGTGGGCTTCTTGGAGGACGGAAGCGATCTGCCGAACGATCCGCACGCCAGGCCCAACCGGCATCGGTCCGCCGCGTTCAAGCCACCATCCCAGAGGTTTCCCGCGCAGGAGTTCCATGGCGAAGTAGGGCCGACCGTCGTGGAGAGACCCAAAGTCCGTGATCTCGCAAACGTTGGCGTGACTGATGGCCGCGGCCGATCGCGCCTCCCTGAGAAATCGCTCCGCAAGATCTCCCTCGCGGGCGAGATCGGCGCGTAGCGCCTTGAGCGCGAAATCACGGGAGAGCGTGACATGGGAGACCCGATACACAGTGCCCATTCCGCCCTCCCCCAACACTGACTGGACCCGGTAGCGCCCATCTACGATGGTCCCCACCAACGGGTCCGGGTGCACGCCGGGCGCAGCTTCGAGTGGCTCGCCGTCGAACGGACAGAATCGCGCCCCTTCGCCAAATTGCCGACTGCACGTGCCACACATCTGCCACGCGGGCTCGGCGCCTTCTGCCGAGCCTGTCCCCCGCTCCGCAGTCAACTGCGGAGCCGGGTGCGTCTCCGGGGTGTGTTGGCCAGAACCCAAGCGGGCGCTACTGTAGCCCGTTCCCGCACGCAGCGCAGAACTTCGCACCCGGGGGATTCCCCGCGCCACATTTTCCGCACACGGAGGTGGCTGCTCCGGGGTAAGCGGGTGAACCCGCGATTGGGGCCTGTTGAGGCATAACCGGCGGGGGCCCGCCTTGCTGCCCGCCCGGGGCCGGAGGGGGTCCGTATCCGGGTGGCGGACCGTACCCGGCTGGCGCCTGGCCGGGCGGCCCGTAGCCGTGCTGCGGGTAACCGGGAGGGCCATAACCGGCAGGACCATAACCTTGAGCTGGGTAGCCGGGGGGAGCGTAGCCCGGAGGAGGACCGTAGCCTGGAGGACCGTAGCCTGGAGGACCGTAGCCCGGAGGGGGACCGTAGCCTGGAGGACCGTACCCCTGGGGGCGAGCGACGTTCTGCATGCCGGCACCCATACCGGCTCCCATGCCCATGCCGGCCATCATCCCAACGCCGGCGAGTGCCCCGCCGCCACCATCGCCGCCCTGGGCCATGCCTTCACCCACGCCAATCATGGCCTCCGCACCAGCGAATTGCTGGTAACGGTTCATGTCCAAGTTGTTCACGTACTGAGCGCGGTTCCGGAACTCCTGATCGTCGTGGAACTTCTGCTGAGCGGCCTCGGCTTCGGCTTTACCGATACCAATCTTCGCGATCTGCGCGTCGGCTTGAGCCTGCACCAGCTGGTCCTGGATCTTGTCGATTCGCGCTTCATCCTCCTCAGAGAGATTGAGGTTGAGCTTGGCGATCTCCATCACCTGCACGCCAATGCGGGCAAGGTCAGGACAGGACTGGACGATCTCCCGAGCGACGTCGGCTCCGGCGGAGCCAAAGTCCATCATCGACAGCTCACCGTCCTTCATCAGGCGCGTGAGCGTGGCTTTGACGCCCATCATCAGCTGGTCGCGCACCCACTGCATCGCGCGTTCCGGATCGGCGGCGCCCGTTTGCCCGACGAACTCGGTCACGAACTTCATCGAGTCGGTGACGCGGAACGCGTAGGTTCCAAACGCGCGAGGGTTGACGCGTACCCCTAGCAGAGGCTCTCGCATAGACCCAATGGGCCCGCCGAAAGTCTGGTTGTAGATCGGCTTCGTGGTGACGAAATAGAGTTCGCTAATGAAGACGTTGCCACCGGTCATCTTGTCGACGAGCGCGCCCAGGAACGGGATGTTCTGGGTGTCGAGCGTGTGGCGCCCCGCTCCCAAATACCCGACGTACGCGCCGTCCTTGAAAAAAAGCACCAGCTCGTCGGAATCGACGGTGAGCTGACTCCAGAACGGGAAGTTCTGGTCCGGGTGCTTATAGACGATCGCGTCCTTCTTATCGTCGGGCCGCGCGATCATCATGCGCTGGACCCCATCCTTCACGAAATCAAAAATACCCATTAACGAACAGCCTCTCTGCCTTTGGGGCAGTACTTACGACCTAAAGTCCACGAGCGCGACAACCCTGAACGCGACGAAACCATTCCGCCGATCGTTTGCATTCCTGGGTTCGGAGACCATAATGCCGAGTCTTGGTACAGGCAACTGGCATAGGGCAAGCGGAGGGCAGTCCCTCGCACGATCGTCGAGGCGGAATTCGCCGTGGTTAGTCCCCTCAAGCCCTCGATCTCGCTGATAGACTTGCTTGCGCTGGCGCCAGCAGCCCAAAAGGTGCTGTCCAAACAGCTGCCCGGGCCGGCTCTGCTAATGGCGGCCAAGGGCATTGTGCCCGGACTGAAACCGGCCGACCTCATCACGGTCGTGTCCGTGCTGAGCCAGGACGACGATCCTCAGCTGGCGAGCGCCGCACGCGGCACGCTGGCGAACTTGCCCCCCGCCATCGTCCAAGGCGCGCTGAGCAGCCCCCTTCAGGAGCCGGTCATCGCCTGTCTCGCGCTGCAGCTCGGCGACCAACCGAACGTCGTGGAGCAGCTGCTGCGCATGCCCGCGATTGGCGCCGACACCCTGGTGCACCTGGCCACCCATGCAACTGAGAGCATCGGGGAGCTGATCGCCACCAACGAGAACCTCTTACTCAAGCACCCCGTGGTCATCGAGACCCTCTATTTGAACAAGCGCGTCCGTATGTCGACGGCCGATCGATTGATCGAGCTTGCCGTGCGAAACGGCATTGAGCTCGCCATCCCGGCGTTCAAGCTGGCGGCCCAGGCGATCGCAAACGAGCTCATCCCCGAGGCGACCGAAGAACCCAACTTTGACGACTTGCTGTTTCAGGAGGCGGAACGCCTCGCAGAGGCAGCCGAGCTCGAGCTAGACGACGACACCTTCGAGGTGAACGACGAAGGTGAGGAGCGGCTGAAAGAGAAGTTCATCCCGCTGCACGCGCAAATAGCACAGATGAGTATCACCCAGAAGATCCGCCGCGCCACACTCGGCAACTCCGCGGAGCGCCTGCTGCTTGTGCGTGATACCAATCGCTTGGTGGCTTCGGCAGCAGCGTCTAGCCCGATGCTCAACGAAAACGAGGCGGCGCGAATCGCGGCGAGCCGCAACGTGATTGACGACGTGCTCAGAATCATCGCGCAGAACCGCTCGTTCACCCGCAGCTACCAGGTGAAGCTGAACCTGATCAGCAACCCCCGTACGCCCTTCACCTTTTCGTCCCGCATGATCCCTCACCTCCGCGACAACGACGTGCGCAACCTGGCTAAGAGCAAGAACGTCCCCGCGAATATCCAGCTCGCGTGCAGACAACAGATGCAGCGGAAAATCAGCGGAAAGAGCTAAACGCACCGGGGCTCCGGCTCCGGGCGAGGGGACCATGACCGAAGCCGCAAACCCCGTCGCGAAGGGACCCGTCCCGCAGCTGTTCACCTACGCAGTGATCTTAGATTTCGAGGCGACATGCCAGAGCCGCGGCGTGCCCAGGCCGCAAGAAATCATCGAGTTTCCCTCGGTGCTCTTGGACCTCGATACGCTCACGGTGCTGGACGAGTTTGAGTCTTTCGTCAAACCCGAGCACCACCCGCGACTCAGCCCGTTCTGCACGCAGTTGACCTCGATTCGCCAGGGTGATGTCGACGGAGCCCCGAGTTTCTCCGAGGTATTCCTCGCGCACCAAGCCTGGCTAGAGGCGCATCACCTAAACGAGAGCAACGCAATACTGGTCACTTCTGGCAACTGGGATCTCAACTTCGCGCTGCCGGATCAGTGTGCAGCCACAACCCCACCGGTCACCTTCATTCCTCCCCTCTACCGACGCTGGCACAACATCAAAGAGTCGTTCCGACTGGCGACCGGCAAACGTAGCGCCCCGGGATTGCCTCGTATGCTGCAGACGTTGGGCCTCAAGCCGACGGGGCATCATCACCGGGGGATCGACGATTGCCGGAACATCACCGCAATGTGCCGGGCGCTGGTGGTGAGCGGCGTGCGCCTCGACGTGACGGACTGCCTTGACCCCTCACGCCTAGCTCGCTTGGAGAACGAGTCGAACCTCGTTCACGAGCTAGCCCCAGGTGTCGAAGCTGGATCGCTGGACTCAGGTCGAGAAGCGGGGCAGCGCGATGCAGCGCGTCTCGACCCTAAATCCAAACGTTAACCTTGCCGAGAAGCCAGATTCTGGAGTCGGTGCCCTGCGTGCTGCCACAGCTCCGTCTGGACCACAAATCGGCGAGTTTCTCGGCTGGTTGGATTACTCGGCGATAGGGGTTCGCGCTGAGCCCCAAAGGCGCGTTGTACCGAATTATCGGTGGAGTTCGTGGCCTGGGCAGAGCTACCCTCAGGCCATGCATCGCACATGGATCCGTCGCCCATTCGCTGTTATCCCCGTTATGTTGCTTGGCGTCGCGTGCGCCAGTGAGAGTCCGGACAACGCAGGCACTGGAGGCCGTGGCTCCGGAGGGGCTACAGGTGGAGCTGGACCTGCGACATCCGGCGGGGCTCCCGATACCGGAACCGCCACAGGAGGCACGCCCGCTGCAAACGGCGGTGGCGGCAGCCCCGTAACCGGCGGCGGAATGTCAGGTTTGGGTGTTGGCGGCACCGCGCCGGCAACAGGCGGCGCGGGCGGCTCAGGCGGCACGATGGGGAACGCAACGGGTGGCATGGGCGACGGCGGTGCGGCCAGTGGTGGGGCTGCGGCAGGGGGCGCTGCGGCAGGGGGCGCTGGCGGGATGAACAACGCCCCGACCGACTACAAGTGCACCCGCGTTGTCGGGGCGTCACAAGCGAACGAGTGGTTCGAGCATGAAGAGGGGGGGATGAGCCTCTTCGAGTCTCTCGTCGGCAACGATAAGTGGGAGCTCAAGGCGCAGGGGGGGGCTCAGACTTGGAAGTGGGAAGACCCGAACCAGGCAATCTGGGGTGACGACGCCGGCGGAATCCCTATCATTTCGTCGTGTGCCGGCAATATCCCGCCTGATCGCATCACGGCTTACCACGTGTGTTATCAGTACGAGAACCGCGAGGCGTGGGACAAGGGTCTTGCTGCCTTTATAGCCAACATCAAAGCCAAGTATCCGACGGTCAAGCGCATCGACTTGTTCACGGGAAATCGCTGCAACGCAGACATGGCCAATTGTGCTGTAGGCCCGGAAGTCACGCCTCACAAGAACACCTGCTTCGTCATCCCGTTTATCGACGAGGCGTTCGCAGCCGCCGCGGCCGCCAACCCGGGTTTGGTTTTCGTCGGACCTAAGTTCGAGTTCCCGTGCGCAGACTTCGTAGATGGGGCGGGGGGCCACCTCAAGCTGGGCCCGCCCCAAGCAGCGGCCGCCCGGAAGTACGCCGACTACTACAAGGGCCTCTAGGGTTCGTCGGGGTATTGCGTTCCGGAGGCTCTCGCGGTGCGGGGGCCTCGAATTCCGTTCTTGAGGACCTAGCGGTTCAGCAGGCCCACCAGGCCAGGCAAACACGGGAACGCCGCCAACCAGGCCCAGACGAAACGATTGAGCCCGAGCGTGACGGCGACACCCAGGTGAAAAGCGAACGCCAGCGCTAGGTAGCCGTAGCACAGTCGCAGGTCCAGCAGCGCCAATGGCGCTGCGCACTCAAAAACGATGACCGCGTACGACAACACGCGGCTCGGCGCGGGCCGCGCCAAGAGTCGGTGCAGCGAGGCAGGGACTCGATACTGCTCCCGGTTGACCAAGTAAGATAGCGCCGTGCCGTCGCGCCACACTGGCTCACGCAGCTTCCCTACCCCGGACAGCAAGTACGACAACAGTAGCTGGGTTCCGATAGCACCGATAGCCAGGTCCCGAACCGCACCGAGCGAAGGGAACACGAACTGGAGCAGCAGGGGCAAACCGACCACGAACGTCATCATGTCGCTGCCCCCGTTGAACGTGCCGCCAAAACGCACACACCCGAGCCAAGCAATCAGCAGCACGGGCCCGAGCAGCGCGCCCTCGCCGGTCACCAGTAGCCCCGCAGCCAGCAGGGTCAGCATCGCGACGAGCCCCGTCCAGACAGGGCGCGCGTAGGCGAACCCCAGCAGCCGCAAGATGGTGTAGCCGCCCTGCTCACCGACGGTCGCCGCCCAGGGCACGCGGGCCTCTAAGAGCCGGGCGAGCCGCAGGTGTTCCGCGCCCGAGACCAGGAGGGACAACCCGAGCAAGCGTCGACAGAGGAGCAGCGTCTCAGCGGGGTCGAGCGACCATGAGAGCATTAGCTAAGTCCTGGGCTCGAGAACAGGCGATACGAACAGCGGAGCGTCGTCGGGCTCGTCTGGCGAGAACACCGCAAACTGAAAACGCTCCTCGCTGCCTTGAGAGAGACGACAGCGAGCTGATAACAGACGAAATGCGCTGGATAGATTTCCGTCAGCTTCGAGCACCCCCGGCAACAGGGCCTGCTCAGCGAGCCACAGGTTCTCGTGGGGATTGTGAACCATGAAATAGCCGGGCCGGTTCGGTGGAGCCCCCACAGGCAACCAGGGCCCAAGAGCCCCCGTAGCCGTGACCACCCGGGCGCGCAGCTCAAGCCGGCGCTCGATGCGACTGAAGAAGCGGTAGCTTGGAATTAGCGGGCGGAGCAGAAACGACAGGGACGCGGCAGGCTGCAGGCCGGGCTCTTCGGCTGCAGTGTCCGCTCCACTGCCCCGACGCATCCAGAGATCACCCAGCGCGAGCGCAAACAGTCCGCAGATGAACCACAGTGTCATACTCAAACAGGGCGAGAGTCTGCTGCGCGGTCAATCGGCCTCGGCCTGCGCCGCGACTCGCTTGGCCTGGGCGGCGTCTTTGCGATCGCGTGCAGCCTGTTTCGCGTCGCGCGCTTCGCGCTGCTGCTTGACCTTGGCGGGATCGACCAAGAACGTGGAGATGCGCTCCTGCTCTTCGAACTTGACCTTGTAGTTCATGGCTTCGTACTTGAGCTTGAACGGGCCGATTCTTACCCGATGCCACAAGCCACGCTCGGGAACGTAGGCCGCTTGCCGGTACGCCCGATGGCCCCGCTTACGCAGCTCTTCAACGAACGTGTCTGAGTCCTGGATCTCGCGGAAGCTCGCGACCTGGATCTCGTAGCCGCCCTCCGAGCCCGATGGGGCCAGCTCCGTCGGCTCGAGCTCCGAGGCGCTCTTTGCCATCTGCCCGAGTTCGTCCGCGGGCTCCTGGGTGACGGTCGTACCGCTGAGTAACTCACCCGCGGGCAACAGCGCCTTCGGCAGGTGTTCCGACTGAGCGAGGTGCGGCAGCTGATCAGTTGGCGCGACGTCCACGGCGTGCTCCTGAGGCAAGAGGCGGCCGCGTTCGTCTTTGACCGCAGCCATAGCCGTCGTGGGGTTCCCGACGTCGCTCAGCATGGCCGGGAACGTCACATGCTGGTCTTGCACGACCGCGGCGGGAGACGCCGGAGTGCCGCGGGCCCGCTCAACTAGCTGCTCAAGCGGATCCACGTGCGAGGCGGAAGGCGGCGCGTCCCTCTCTAGCGTGGTCATGAGGACAACGACCAGCGCCCCTCCGGCCGCTGCCGCTAGTAGCAGTGTCCCGAGCGGCAGGCGGCTCGAGCCGCGCTCCTGCTCCTGGATCATTTCTAAGTTACGTAGATTCATTGGGGCTCGCCGACGCTACCGGAAGCCCGCCGGAGGGGCCAAGAAACCCGCCACTAGGCGCTACACCTGAGTGGGTTTAGCACGCCGCTCCTAGCAGCACAGCTGCGCTCTGAACCACGGCCAACAGCTCGCCCTCGCCGGCCCTCTCCCAGCAACCAGTCCTGACGTCAGCGATGTCGGAGACCGCAATGCGAGCGCGCTGACGGAGACCCACGGACAGAAAAAGCCCGCCTGCTGTAACCGCCTCAGTTGACTGGAATTCATCGACAGGTTTTCACCACAGAGTAGGGAGACGGGGCGCCGTTTTTCACCGTTTCGGCTTTTCGACTCACCCATTTCTAGTAGCCGGGCCACACTAGGTGGGAATGATGCATTTAGTTCCCGGTCTAGTCGCGCGGGTGGTGTTCACAGCCTTCACCGCGTCTCTGAGCTTGAGCTGCAGTTCTGAGCGCGGCGAGACCGGAGTGGGTCTGGGCAATTCGGAGCAGGGCGAGCGCGATGACCTCCCGGACCAGGCGGATGCGGGCTCCTCGAACACCTTAGACTCAGGGGTCGGGGCGTCGACTTTTGACAAGAACCCGGAGGTTCCGCCAAGCGGGACGCCGACCTCAGCGCCCCCGGCTACGAGCGAGCTGGAGTCCCCGCCCGCCACGGCGGTGCCATTGCCGTGCAAGCTAGAATTTTCGGTTGAGACGGAGGACTCCGGTGGAAACAGCCGAAAGGAGGGGGCTATCTGGATTACCGACAAGCACGGTGTCGCGCTTCGCGTGTTGGAGGCGTGGTGGCACCGGTATCCCCAAGCACCTAGATTGAACAAGCTTCGAGCAACGTTCGGACTAAGCGACCTCAGAGTCGGTACCCGTCTCGATCACCGGGTGACCTGGGACTGCACGGACCTGAACGGCGAGCTCGTGCCGCTCGGAACCTACGCGGTGCACGTTCATGCGGCTACAAACAGGACGACGCCCGCACCCTATTTCGCAATCCCATTCGAGCACACAGGCACAGTTCCGCTCAAAGAAACGATTGCTCCAATCCGGGGCTTCAGGGGCGCAACCCTCAGCTACGAACCAGAGGACGCTAGCTCAGCCCTAGCGCCGGAGCCAACCTGTACGGAGTTCTCGACGAGCGCGGCGGACTGGTGTGAGCTGACCACTTCCTGCCCCGGCGCGCTGAAGCAGACGTCATGCTGGGTGGACCCATACCCAGGGCTCGTCAGGTGCGCGTGCGCAGATGCAGACGGGTATCATGAACTCGTCGCATCAGGAGTCGCCCCGGCCGAAGCGTGTCATGCAGCACGTGACGAGTGCCAAAACCCAAGCTCATTGGGACCCCGGGAGTGCGAGCTCAGTTTCTCGAGCGAAGAGGCCGACCAATGCTCGCTCAGCCGAGAGTGCTGGCTTCCTGCCACCCGAAACGGAATCACGCTGGGCTACTCCAGCACTTCCACCGGAGTGTCGTGCTCCCGGGCAAACGATCAATCCGATCTGCACTGCGCTTGCGACGGGCCGTCGATTGACTCGTTCACTATCTACCTCGACCCGAACCCGAGCACCCGCGGCCTGTGCGAAGAGCTCATCAATGTCTGTGATGAAGATATCGTCTTCGAAAAGCCGAACTGTGACCCCATCACGTCCGGCGCTTCGGATACCAGTTGCGATGCTTCCCGAGAATGCAGGCGAAGGGGCGTGACAACCTCGGGCAGACAGGTGCTCGAACATCCGGTCTCCGCGAACTCCCATTGCACTCGAGCGGACACAGCATCCACCGCATGGCAGTGCAGTTGCGATGGCGCCGAAGTGTCACTCGTGGAAGGCGAGGATGGGCTTCAAGTCTGCGCGCAGGCACTCGAGGGATGCGCACCGCAGTAACTGCAATTCGGGGACACCTCGCGGGCGATAGGCCCGGAGTTTGCCTAGGCAGCCGGTCTTCCCTTATCCGCGTGAGCGGCTCCGTCATCTGGCAAGATAGTCGCGATTGCTACCGATTTGGCAAACCGCTGAATTCGCTCCAAAGCCAGTGGGGTTTGATCACCGCGGGCGCCCTGGGACGGTTCTCCGCCGTCGCACCCTTGTTAATAGCTGCACCGAGCGAGCTAGATCTTGGGGAACCCCTTAGCCAACAGAATCGCGGCGCGAGCTGAATCTTTGGGCGACAGTTCGAAGCTAACCCACCAAACGAAGCAGCAGCTCGTGCTGCTATTTCAGGGCAGAGCCGCGGGCACGTGCGTCCAGATTGCATTGCAACTCTAGCCGGTTCTGGTGATACTCTGCGCGCGATGAAGAGAAAACCCTTGAACCGCTGTGTCCTCGCCTGCCTTGGGGCATCGTTGCTCGCCGGTTTGGCGTGCGCCAAGACCGAAACCAAAACGAGCGCTAAAGCCGAGCCTGCAAAGCCCGCGGCCTCGGCGGAATCAGCGCCGGCTACGCCTGACGGGGAAACAAGCTCCAAGTCGCTTGCCCAAGTTGGCGTCCAACGTGCGCTAGAATCCTACGAACGGCTGCGTGAAGCGTTGGCCAAAGATGACCATAAAAGGATTGACCGCTTCGCATACGGAATCGCAGTCAGCGCAGCTGTTGCAGCTCGTAGACTTGGTGCGCCGCTCTCTGACGGGTGGACGAAGGTTGCCGATGCCGCAACGGGCTTCTCCGAACTAGCGAAGACCACGTCAGAGCTGTCCAAAGCCGACGACGCTTCGTTGCGCAAGGCCTTCGGCGAAATCAGCCAACCACTTGTGGCGCTTGTCGCAGCTGACCCTGCCCTGAGGGCGAAACTGCATATCTTCGAGTGCCCAGGGGTTTCGGTGTACAACAAGTGGATTCAGCCAAGCTCCGAGCCCTCCAACCCTTACAGGGGTACCGACATGCCAACCTGCGGGGCCGTTTCCACTTGGGAATGAACTCACCCGGGGTCCCAGTGACTTGGAGCGAACTCAATATAGCGATGCGAGGGCCAGTGCCTCAGCTCGACTCTATGCCACGCCGGACGTCAGAGTCGCGGCTGCCCATGGGATCCCGAAAGGGCCGCGATCAGGACGGCGGGGCAGCGCGAAACGACGAAACCCGCGACGCCTGAGAGGGCCGCGGGTTAGCACTCGTTTGGTTGATAAATCGGGGTCGATTACTTCGTTGGCGAATACGTGAGCTTGCCGCCCATGGGGAACGCGATTTCCTCACTATTGGGTCCCACCACCGGATTGGGCACCACCACCTCTGTCGCCGTGCCCCCCCGCTCGAACATCAAGGGCATGTAGGG
>JBDKJZ010000138.1:0-11173 GCA_039796375.1 Pseudomonadota bacterium | reverse complement strand
GGATCCGACCAACGATGTCACCTGGTCGGTCGCAGGCACAACTCAGCATGAGGGCAACCCAGAACGCGTAGCGGGTCCCTGACGCGACAACCCACGAATGGGGTGTTGCGTCGGCAGGGTGCAGCCTCAGCCGGTGCGCCATATCTTCCCTACTCTGCGCCGCGAGCCAAGGAATCCAAGCGCTCTCGTGCGGTCTTGCCGTGCAAGCTGTCAGGATACCCATCCGCGACCAGCCTCAGCTGCTCAGCCTCCTTCTGAAACTGACCCAGGTGGCGATAGGCACGCGCCATGCCGATACGTATCTCCAAGTCCAGCGCACCGTTGGGTTGAACGCTTCTCGCTTCATCGTAGAGACGAAGCGCTTCGCTTGGGTTAGCTCCTCCGCGCATGCCAGCCAGAGAGACAAGTGCCACGTACGCCGAGAGCGTGCCCCGGTGGCGCAAGACCACTTGCTCGTAGACTCCTGCCGCGGCTCCGAAGTCACCTTTGCGTCGGAGTTCACTAGCCTTGCGCAACAAATCTTCCGGTGGAGTGCGCGCCTGAGTCTCCGAGGAGCCTCGCCGCGCGGGCGCGTGGTGACCGTCTTCCCTGGCCGGTGGTTGGGCTTGATCTGCGCCCTCACGTTCGGGCTCCACAGGTTCAGTCGGCGGCGACGCCGAAGGGGCTCGCGAGCCGACGTGCGTCCGCACTGGCCTGCGGGCGTCCAGCTCTTCAGCGGGAGGCGGCTTTGAGAGCTCAGAAGCGCCAAATCGCCCATCGAGGAACATGGCGCTCGCGCCCCCTCCAAACAACACCAACGCTGCCGCCGCTGCAGCGATACCGAATCGCTTCCGCCCGTCGAGCTTCACTGCGGCGACCCGTTCCTCATGTAGGCGGAGTGTCCCAAAAATCAGCGCGTCGGTCCGAGCCGGATCGATCCACTCGGCGGGTCCTTGTCCGTCCCTGACACGGAGCGCGTCAAATACATCTTCTAGGTGACGTACGGTCTTCATGCGCGCTTCACCCAATCCTTAGATGACACATCCCGTAGTCGAGCCACACCATTTCGTAGCCGGCTCCGCAGGGTCTCAATCGGAACCCCCTCCTGCTCGGCGATTTCGTTCACCGTAAACCCCAGGACATGATGGAGCACCACCGCGGCGCGCTGCTCCGAAGGCAGCTTGTCCAAGAAGTGGACCGCCTGACGCCGGTACAGGTAATCGTCAGGTCGCGCTTGGGAGTCCATCACTTCCAACTCCTCAGCCGTTTCCCTGCTGGCACGCAACCGCTGTCTTCGCGCGAGGCGCAACGCCGTCCGCACCGTGATCCGATCGCACCACGCACCGAATGAGCCCTCCCGGTAACCCTTGAGCGACTGGAGTATCTCCAGCAGCGCGAGCTGCGTCGCGTCGTCCACTCCGCTGTCCGACCCCAGCAGGGACCTCACTAGACCCCGGACTCGCGGCATCACCTGGCGCAACACCCGCTCCTGCGAGGCGCGGTCCCCAGACGTGGCAGCAGCAATCAGCGACAGGTCGTCCACAAGCATACTGTACCCTCGTGACCCAAGCTGGAGAAGTCCCGACATTCACAACTCAATCCGTGGATCCCAACTGGTCAATCGGGCCAGACTATTTGTCGCCCCCGCGAACATCTGTTCACGGTAGACGGAATTTGCACGAAATCGCAGCGACGGGTTGCAGCACCCAGAGGTTATTCCGCTGGCGCAGCCCTGTAGGAGAATCGTAGGCCAGAGTGGGAGCGCGCGGTACGTAGTCGGCCGCCGCCGACACGGCAAGCGAAAACCCAGAAGAGCCCAGCTGCAAGCTCGGACTAGCAGCCAGGCGCATCCCCGGAGACCACGTGGTCTGTTGGCCCGTGCCTTGAACTAGGCTTGAGACACCGTGGGTCCGACGCGAAAATGCGACAGCGCCACCGCCCAGCGAAACATCCACCGCCCAGCCAGCACCCGGCACGCGCCAGCTGGCCCCCAGAAAGTGGTCTCGGCGCACCATCTCCACTTTGGTCCAGGAATCGTCCAGGTTGGCGCCCAGCGAGACTCCCGTCGAGAGCCAAATACCCCAGCCGGCGGGGAATACGGCGGCAGACAAGACGGGCCCCTGCTGCCCCCGTGGACTCTCTCCGTCCAACGCCACCTGCCAGCCGGCGCCGACTTCAATCGAGGTCGAATGCCTTGCGCTGTCATCCGGCAACCTGCGTTGTTTCTCGACCCCAGCCGTCACAGCGGCTTCAAGTGGCGGGACAACCGCCGGAGTCGCCTCTCGCTCCGAAATCCCGAGCAGCGCCTCACGCACTGCGATCGCCGTAAGCTCATCAAGCGCAGAAGAAGCCATCACTTCCGACTCCCCACGGCCAAGCACTTGGCGCGTAAGCACTTCATCCCGTCGAACATCCAGGACGTCGAAATGCCAACCGTTCACTTCATGCGACCTCAAGAACCAGACCGCGGCGGCGGCTCCGTGCTGCGTCGCGAGCGCCTTGGCCGCCGAGACGTCGATCGGGTCCCCCATGGCCTCAGCCGCGCCCAGGGTCAACACCCGCCACTCTGTCCCGGCAAGTTGCCCCTCGACGCGCTGAGCGAGCGCGCTCCCCGGCGGATCGACTACGAGCACCCGCAGGCTGCCGGCTCCGTGGACTGCACCTACGTACACCCAGACGGCGCACAGCGTCAGCAGAGCCACACCTAGTCTACTCAGGGGTGCACGACCAGCCCAGTCGAAGGCGCCCGTGAACAAGCGCCGGGGCACGAACTGGGCATTCGTGAGTCTTCGTTCATCCATCGCGCTATGCCCCCAAGCCAGAACTAACCTAGCAGGAGCTTGCCCTCACTGGGAACCCACGTTCCGTCAGCGGGGACCGCTACAGCCCGGGAGTGGGCTCGGCGACCATCTTGATCTTCCCCTGCAGCCGCTCGCTAACCCACACCTTGTTGTTTTTGTCGACGATCAACGCACCGACGCCCGGCAAGGACTCCACGAGCTTCAAACCAGCCACAGGTCCAAGGATAAACACCGCGTCGTCTATGGCGTCTGCCGTCAAAGCATCGGGCGCCCAAATCGTGACGCTACGGGATTCTGTCGCAGGATATCCGGTCCGCGGGTCAATGATGTGGTGGTACCGCTTGCCGTTGAGGACATAAGCCCGCGCATAGTCGCCTGCCGTGGAGAACGCGTGGTCAGTCAGGTCGATGACCGCAAAGGACCGGTCACGCGGACCACGCGGATCCCGCACGCCACTCACCCAGGCGCTGCCGTCCGGCTTGCGGCCTGCGCCGTAGAGATCGCCGCCCGCCTGGACGAGGAAACTACCCAGACCGCGGTCGCGTAGCACCTTGACAATTTGATCGACGATATATCCCTTGGCGATGCCGCCGAGGTCGATTCGCATCTCCCGACCAATACGGACTCGGGGCGGCTGGAGCTCGACCTCCACCTTCCGATAGTCAATCAGCTTGCGAGCCTGAGCCACCTGGGAAGGCGTGGGAACGCGCGGATTCAACTCCTGCGCGTCGCCGAAGCGCCACAGCTCACCGAGCGTGTGAAAACTGATATCAAACGCACCCTGAGAAAGCCTGCTGCTCAGCAAGCTGCGCTCGACGACGAACGCCGTCTCAGAAGCCACCGAAACCCACTGGGCCGACCCCTGATTGACGCGTCCGACGTCACTCTCCGCAGTCCACGAGGTGAGCAGTCCCTCGAGGCGCTCCACCTCTTTCCAGGCCTGCTCGAACGCGAGTTCGACGTCAGTAACCCCCTTCTCACGCGAGGTGATGGCCACGAGCGACACCTCAGTGCCCATCGCCCCCTGCACGTCCGTTACAATATCGGGCTCAAAGCGCGCCCCGCCGGTCGCCTTCGCTGCGACGCCAGTGGCCGCAGTCGCTGGAGATCCAGCAGGCTGCGCCGCTGACACACCGGGCAGCGCACCGGAGTCCGCCGGAGCAGCTTCTGCGGGCGACGCCGACGGGCGAACGTTCTGCGACGTGCGCTGGGAAGTTGAACACCCGAAGGAACCTGGGATCAGTGCGGCTGGGATCAGCGCTGCTAAGCTAAGTGCTACAGAGGTAATCCCGCGGGATATCAACGGGTCTCCTTCAGCGCCTCAAGGAACTGAACCGCCGGTACAAAGTCCGTAAACCGTCGAACCTCAGCGCCAGTCGAGTCGAAGAGAACCACGGTCGGGAGCCCCGCGACCTTGAACTGCTGCATGGTGTCTTCAACGCCGGCAACCTCATCGTCCGTCGCGTCGACCTTAGCAGCGATGAACCTCCCTGCCTCGGCTTGGACCGCGGCGTCCGCGAAGGTGAGCTTCTCCAGTTCCTTGCAGGCCGCGCACCAGGCCGCAGTGAAGTCGACAAGCAAGGGGCGACCCTCGGCTTTCGCTTGCTCCCGCGCCACCTCGAGCGCCGCAACAGTTCCCACTGCCCCGCTCTTGTCGACTTGCCACGTCAGCGCCGACTCCGCCTTTAGCTGGCCCTGCAACAAGGCGAACGCGCCCCCAACGGTCAGCAGCAAACCCACCCCCTTGGCACCACGTTCAAAACCGGTGCCGCTCTCGAAGGACCGGTGAACCGCGCCGAGCACCACACCGAGTACAGCAGCCGCAGCAGCTGCTGACATCCAGCCGACAGTGGTGACCCCGAGCTTGCCAAGCACGGGAAAGGCAGAGGTCAGGAAGTACAGCGCGACTACGCAAAGGACGATCCCGAGGATCGACTTGACGTGAATCATCCAGCGGCCGCTCTTCGGAAGCTGCATCGCGAATGTTCCGACAAAGAAGAACGGAATACCTAGACCCAGCGCGAACGTCGCCATTACTAGCGCGCCTAGAGGTGCGCTCTGTGTTTGCGCGATCCAGGCGAGAATTCCGGTGAGAAATGGGCCGGTACAAGGTGCGGCGATGGGCCCGCACACTAGTCCCAACACAAACGCCCCAGGGAGTCCGCCTCCGCCCACCGTGGCAAGCTTGTTCTTCAGCCCGGTCGGCAGATCCAAGTCGAACGCGCCGAACATGGAAGCCGCCATCAGCAAGAACAGCGAGCTGATTCCGACAACGACCCAGGCGTTGGACAACACTGAACCAAAAGCTTTGCCCGTCATTGCCGCGACGACACCCAAGGGGGCGAACATGCACACGATTCCGAGCACGAAAACTGCGGACAGCAGCGCCGACTGCCGACGACTCGTGCTTTCGCGAGCACCGAAGATACTCACCGTCACGGCGATCATGGGGTAGACGCACGGGGTCAAGCTGACCAGAAAACCGCTCACCAACGTCGCGAACGCGACCGCGATTGGACCTTGAGCAACCAGTTCAGTAAATGATGTGGTCTCGGGTGTCATAATGGTGCTGCTCCTCCGGTGGCTATTGGTGCTTCAGTCTCAAACTCGGACGGGATGATTGCCAAGGTGATCGACTCCTGGCACGCCGTTGTCCATGCCTCCCTCGCCACCTGGAGCTGCGCCACCTGGTCCGCGGTCAACGCAGGTGAAACTGGTTGTGCAATACCGCTAAACCACCCAGTCAGGCATATGTCGGTTTGGTCCCCTTGCCGCATCGCAACGCCACCCTTGTGATGCTGCGCGCCGCGCCCCTTAGAGATGATCTCAAGTTCCCCCGGGTCGGTCGCGCGCGCAAGGACGAGGCTCGTGACCTCTGGCTGGAGCGTCACCATCGCCTGGTAATTCGCCAAGAGTTCCTCCTCGGTGGTCTGTTCGCCGCCCGGAACTAACACGGGGCCAGGCTCCTCCGCGGGTGGGGCAGGAATAGTCGCCACCCCCGTGCCCGAAGCGCTAGGCAGCGGAAGCGCTGGCGCGTCTTCCATTCGAACACCGGCCCACCCGAAGAGCCTGAAGTAACGCGCAGTGTTACCGTGGCAATCCAAGGAGCCACAGTGGGCTTCTAGAGGCTCGCTAACCTGGCGAAAGCACGGGGGAGCGTTCGGCTCAGCTGAGTCACACTCGTCGACGTAGGACGGCACCGCGATGATCCGTTCCTCGTTGGGCGAAGAGCCGCATGCAGCCCCAAGGAGGGCAAGCGCAGTGGTGAAAAAGTGCATACCCTGAAGCGGCTTGGACATGTTCTGAGTGTTCATCCTAGACGGGTTCATCCTAGACATGGTCTGAGTTACTGAGCGGGAGCAGGAGGACACGCCGGGGGGGTTGCGTTCGGGAAGAGAGTCAAAGCCAACTCTGAAGACTGGTCTTTTACCAGGTGAATTGGACCAGCGGATTCAGCTCCCAAAGTATTTTGATGGCACGTTGCACAGGAACCGTCCCTAAACACGTGGGTGTTCATCGCGACGTCGACTGGAGGCATAACGCCGCTCGGATCTTTGTACCGGATCTTTGTCCAGAACGGATACGTAGGCTCGCCCTCGCTGCTCTTCAGCATGAAGTTTCCGGCAGCATTTGTTAGCATCGTAATGCGCCGCCCGGCTGCGTCCTGGACGTGCACTTCCACATTTGCGGCCGGCACCGACGCTGCCGCTACTGTCTCGTCGTTGTCGCAGCGGAAGTTTGGGTTATACACATAGACCGTGCCTCCCAAGGCCAGCGTGGGCTCCGCGTCCCCAGGCCACTTCCCCGCGTGGCACAACACGCAGGGCTGGCCGGGGCGATGCAGAGCGCTCACCGGGACGCCGGGAGCCTCCGGACCAAGATCGGCGATCTTTTCCTCCGGAACCGGATCCCCACAAGCAACAAGTAGTAGGGCCGCAGAGAGCCATACGCTCGCGAGCCTCCCCAGATTATAGATTGAGATACTTCTGACCATGCGCTCACACACTCGAGCCGACAAGTGCCTCCAGGCCAGGCAAATGGGGGAGGTTTGTTATTCTATTTCACCGATATTTGTCTAGAGCGGATTTTGTGCCGCTCAGCGGAAGCGTGAGTCGTCCTCTCACTCGGACTCCTAGGGAACCAGATTGTTTGACCCGGCGTCGAGTTTGGCGCACACAGTTGTATCCAATGACGCAGGTTTTTAGGCAGGTCGTGGTGGGCTCACTTTTAGTCGCGTTCGCAGCAAGCTGTGCGCGGGTGGCCCCCTACCAGCGAGGGCGGCTGGCTCATCCTTCGATGGTCTCCGGAGCGCACACCTCGAAGGCAGCGGGACACACGTACGCAATCGGCGAGGCCGCTATGGGTGGAAGCGTTGGCGCTTCCGCTGGCTGCGGTTGTAACTGAAAACCAGCAGTAGCTGAGAGCAACGGGAGCATGAAACGGTGAACAACCGCCGAGGACGCATAGTATTTTTTTCAAGCGCCATCACTGCGCTGCTGGTCGCATTTAGCAAGTTGGCTGCGGCAGAAGGGGCGACGGTCGACACCAAGGGCGAGTTCTCCTTCTACGTCGACGACGACGCCGTAACGGTGATCACCCCTGGCGTCGACTTATCAGTGGTCCACCCGCTTGACGGATGGTCGGTCAATGCCGGTTACCTGCTCGATGTCGTGTCCGCGGCGTCGGTCGACATCGTCGCAACGGCGTCTTCCGCTTGGGTCGAGAATCGAAACGTCGGGGTTCTCGGCGGCAGCTACAAGCCCAACGAGTGGCAGGGACAGATCTCCGGGGCGGTGTCGCACGAGCCGGACTACTTGTCCCTCTCGGGTGGCGTCAGCCTCAGCGTGGAGCTCGACGAGAAGCACATCACTCCGTTAGTCGGCTACAGCTACAGCCACGATATCGGCGGGCGCACGGGTACGCCTTACGACGTCTACGGGCTGGTGCTCGATCGACACTCGGCGCAGCTTTCTTCCGCTTTTGTTATCAACAAGTCGACACTGCTGACTTTGATCGGTGATGCGATTTTCGAGTTCGGCAGTCAGGAAAAGCCGTACCGAACTGTGCCGCTGTTCTCGTCGGTCGTTGCTAGTCAGCTGCAGCCGGGCCAGTCGGTCGACTCCGTCAATGCGCTGCGTGTCGGTCAGGCCGAGGAATCGACGCCGAAGACTCGCCAGCGCTACGCTGCTACCGCCCGGATCGCATGGCGCGGTGATGCGACGACGTGGATTCTCACCGAACGGGCGTATGGTGACAGCTGGGGCGTCGTGGCCAGTACGACCGAAATCAACAACATCCACGATTTGTCGGAAGACTTCTACCTTGGTGTGCACGGCCGGTTGCACCTGCAGGGCGGCGCTGACTTCTACGAGATAGGATACACCGGAGGAAGCACGTCGGGCGTCGTCACCCTCCCGGCCTACCGAACCGGAGATAGGGAACTCGGCTCGGAGACGATGTTCACGGGTGGCCTCGGGGCGCACTGGGACTTCGCCGAGACGTGGGGCGGAGACCTGCAGGTGGACGGAGGCTACACCGAATACCCGAACGCGCTGTTCATCACCAATCGGCTTAGTTTCCTGACAGCCCTGCTGATCAACAAGGAGTTCTAGACCATGGCTTTCCGGCAAAGCCCTGGTGCATGCTCAGGGCTGCTTACGGTCATTGTCCTCATGCAGCTTCCCTGCTGCGCCAAGACATCACCTGAGACCTCGAGTGAACCGTCAGTGGCTAGCTCCGCTGGCGCTGTCAAGGCTGCTGGTACACTTGGTGCGGTTGAGCCCACTGTTGAGGCGCTCGCCGAAGAGGCCCAAGCCGAAGCGACCGGAGAAGCGGAAGTCGCCCCAACAGCATCCGGTTCGTTAACAAAAGCGCTCGCCCGGGCCATTCCTGATCACCCCAACGCCCCTGTGAGCGGCGGTGGCGGAACGAGCGTGTCCAAAGGAGCACCCGGGACATCTCAGACAGCAGCTACCGAGGCAGAGCCGGCCAAACCTGCAGAGAAGATCGCTTGGACGTCCGGACCGCGGCAGACCGACACGGCGTTCGCCGTCTGGCTGGAGGGGCCCGCACGAGTCGCGCCAGGTGCTCAGGCTTCGGCTCGCGTGCGCGTCCACGCCAACGAGCCGTACAAGGTCAACGACAAATACCCCGCGAAGTTCACTTGGGACAGTACAGGTGCGCTCTCGGTCTCCGACACCACAGTGCGAGGTTTAGGGATCTCCGGAAAAGACGGCACGCTTCCGCTCTCCTTCAAACCGAATCAGCCCGGACCACTGACCCTCAGTGGAACGCTGTCGTTCTCGGTCTGCACGGATGCCAACTGCCGCGTTGAGAAACGAAAACTCCAGCTAGCGATTCAGGCTGTCCCGTAAGGCAGCCGAAACCACTGACCCCCCTAGAAGGCGAAATACCATGTTTAGAAGCACATTCTTGATCGTAACACTGCTCGGCGCGGCGCTGCTCACCGGCTGCGCTGGTGCCAATAAGGGCGAACCTTCAAAAGACCCCGGGGAGGCAGCGTCTGAGGGCGCAGCGTCTGAGGGCGGACCAGAGGTCGGAAAGCCCGCGCCCGCGTTCAGCCTGAAGTCGGCCGACGGGAGCAAGGCTATCTCGCTTGGTGACCTCAAAGGCAAAGTTGTTGTGGTCGACTTCTGGGCGACCTGGTGCGATCCGTGCCGCGAGTCCTTCCCAAGCTACGAGAAGCTCGCGCAGGAGTTTCCCGACACGCTCGCGGTAGTTGGCGTCTCGGTCGATGAGGAGCCAGACGGAATTGCTGACTTTGGCAAGTCAACTGGAGTGAAGTTCCCGCTGCTTTGGGACGAGGGCGGCAAGGTCGCAGAGCTCTACGCACCCCCCAAGATGCCCACCAGCTTCGTGATTGATCAGGAAGGCGTACTGCGTCATATCCACGCCGGTTATGCCGTCGAGGAAGAAGAGAAGCTTCGCGTGGAGATTCGCGCGCTTGTTGACAGCAAGTAACGGCCGGCGACGCCCCGACCTCCTCGCGTTGAGACACGAGGACTGCCGGGGCAAGCGGGCCTCTGTCCGGGCAACGCGGGCCGGGTCATGGCGCGCATCTCACTGAACCTTGAGGTGCGGCTGCGAAGTGGCGGGCGCACTCTCTGCGCGGGGACCTCTTCAGCGCTTCGTGCGTGTGAAGTGATCGAAGCCACCACGGAGGGCGCGCTGAGTCGTAGCGTCCTCAAGAACTACGCCTGAGCCCGCTTCCACGCGCCCGACCACCCTCGCAAACTTAGGCCGGGCTCTGGTGGGGCCCGCTGCCAAGAGAGCGTAGTCCTCGCCACCATTGAGCAGGAGGTGCAGCGGCTCAAGCTCCAGCTCAGCGGCGACGCGCCTAACCGCGGCGGACGAGCCGCGCAAAGCGTCCGCGTGGAGGACGATGCGAAGCTGAGCGCTATTGGCTAAGTGCTCGGCCTCGCTAGCTAACCCGTCGGAGACGTCGATCGCCGCATGAGCGCGCCCTACCAGCTCACGTCCGAACGCGATGCGAGCTATGGGAGAGCGCCAGGCGCTGATACAGCGGCGCATCGCCCGATGCAACGTAGGCGAACGGGTGACTTCTATGCTTCCCCTTTGCAGCAGGCTCAATCCGGCACCCGCCTCCCCCACCGCACCGCAAAGCCAGAGCTCATCCCCCACGAGGGCCCCTCCCCGAAGCAGAGGGCGCTTTGCTGCGCCCAACACACTAGTCGTGAACTGCCAGCGATCTCCCGAGGACAAATTGCCGCCGACGATTGGACAGCGCTGCGCCAAGCTGCGGCGCGCTTGGCCGCGTCCCACCTGACGGATTTGCTCCGCGGTCGCTCCGCGTGGGACCTGCAGGTTGCAGACCGCAGCAACCGGGAGCGCACCCATTGCGGCGACATCGCTCAGGGCCGCTTCAAAAGCCCGCGCTGCAGCCTGCGCCAGAGTGAGCCAGCTGAGATCGAAGTGCACCCCCTCGGTACTACAATCGATGGACCACACGTGCTGGAAACCCGAACGCCGGCCAGTGCGGGCGGCACCGAGATCCAACACCGCTGCATCATCGCCGATGCCTACCACGACGCGGCGGTCGCTCGGCACGTCCCCAGAGTGTCTCGTGAATTCCCGCTGAAGCAGCTCGATAGCTCTGTGTTCTGTCAGGAGACTCGCCCGCTGCGCGGGACGGTGGGATGGGCGAGTGAGCATCTCGTTCGCGATAGAGCCACAGGCAGCGCCCAGAGCAAAGGGCAGTGACTAAGAAAGCGTGATGTGACGAAACGGGATCGTGACCACAAATTCCGCACCGACTGGGGAGTTGTCGCGAACAAAAACTTGTCCCTGGTGCCCTTCGACCAGCCGCTTGACGATCGAGAGGCCGAGGCCCGTCCCCCCAGACTGGCGGGTGG
>JBDKJZ010000137.1:0-11176 GCA_039796375.1 Pseudomonadota bacterium | reverse complement strand
CTCGCGCCTCCCGTACAGCGTCGTGGCCAGCACATGGTGACTACCGGCTGCCCCGACCGTAACGATCCTTTTCTTCCCAGACGACTTCGCTGCGTGCAAGAGCGGGGGTAGCTTGCGAAGCTTATTGCCACCGTAGCTTATCCCAGTGTACCCGTCGTCCTTCAGCCAGAACTCAGTGGTCCCGCATTCGAGCTCGCGCAGCCTCCTCCAGGGCGTCGGCAAGCAGGCCTGCAGTTCCGCGGTTAAGCGCGAGGAGCCAGCGTGCATAGCCGCCCAGCCTAGCTCGCGGGAGGGGTGGGTCGCTAGACCCCGGGAGGTCACTTTTCCGGTCTTGCGAGCGCGGCGGTTCCCGCGCATGGCCACAGAGTACTTCATGCCCTCGGTCCAGTGGACGGGGCGAGCTCGTCACCGGAGGCGGGTTAAGACGCTGAGTGGCTGGTTGTCCCGTCTAGGCGGAACTGGCTCAGAAACCGCCCAAATCTGCTCGCGCCGCGCGCAAGCTCGGCGTCGGAACCCAAGTTTTCGAGCCCATGTCTGGAAACCCAGAATCGAACTTTTCTGGGCGGACGTCGCAGAAACATTTAGGAAACGCGACCCTCGGTAGGCGAGTCTAGACAGCGGGACATCAATCGCTGCTGTAAGAAGTCTTCAATAACGCCAAGCCCGGGGAAGCCCGGACCGCGAGGGATCGAGAATCATGAAAAAGGTCGAAGCGATCATCAAGCCGTTCAAGTTGGACGAAGTTAAAGACGCCCTTTCCGAGATCGGTGTACAGGGCATGACCGTCACGGAGGTGAAGGGCTTTGGCCGCACCGGTGGCAAAAAGGAGGTCTATCGAGGCTCCGCTTACGTCGTGGACTTCGTACCCAAGGTGAAGGTTGAGATTGTTGTCGCTGACAACCAGACTCAGTCCGTCATCGACGCGATCGAAAAGAGTGCAAAGACAGGTCGCATCGGCGACGGCAAGATCTTCGTCTCCACCATTGACCAAGCGATACGTATCCGCACCGGCGAGCAAGGCGACGAGGCGGTCTAGCCACGTCAGACCTATGGGCAGGCGGCGACCCGCCTGAGACCCGTGAACGAAAAAGGGCGCTCAGTGAGCGCCCTTTCCTTTTAACTTGGACCGGCCTGTTTACTTCAGGGCTCGGAGTTCATCCACGCGATTCGTTTCTTCCCAGCTGAAGCCCGGACGACCAAAGTGGCCGTATGCCGAGGTAGCTCGGTAGATGGGCCTGAGCAAATCCAGCTGCTCGATGATCGCCCTCGGCCGCGCGTCGAACTTCTCGGCGACGTACTTGCCAATCTTCTCGTCGCTGATCGCGCCGGTGCCAAAGGTGTTCACGTAGAACCCCACCGGCTTGGCGACGCCAATGGCATAGGCCAACTGAACCTCGGCTTTCCTGGCTAGACCCGCCGCGACGATGTTCTTGGCGACGTAGCGCGCGTAGTACGCGGCGGAACGGTCTACCTTGGACGGATCCTTACCGCTGAAGGCACCGCCGCCGTGACGGCCAGCCCCGCCGTAGGTATCCACGATGATCTTGCGCCCGGTGAGGCCCGCATCACCACAGGGCCCGCCGACTACGAATCGCCCGGTCGGGTTGATGAAGTAGTTGGTCTCCGCGCTCAAGAGTTCCTTGGGAAGCACCTTCTTGATCACCAGCTCCATCACTGCCTCTTCGAGCTGCTTCTTGCCAACCTCAGCGGTGTGCTGGGTGGAGACGACGACCGTCTCGATGCGCACGGGACGGTCGTTCTCATAGACCATCGTGATTTGGCTCTTGGAGTCGGGTCGAAGGAAGTCCACTTCCTTCGCTTTCCGCACCTTGGACATCTTCTCCATCAGTCGATGCGCAAACATGATCGGCGCAGGCATGAGCTCAGGCGTCTCATCACACGCGTAGCCGAACATCAGCCCCTGATCGCCGGCGCCCTGTTCTTTATACTCGCCCTGACCCTCCGTGACCCCTTGCGAGATATCCGGTGACTGCGGTTCGATCGCTAGCAAGATACCGCAAGTATCGGCGTCAAACCCCATGTCTGAGCTGGTGTACCCGATGTCTCTAATGGTCTGACGAGTCAGAGTGTGAAAGTCGATGCGTGCCGTAGTGGTGATCTCGCCACCGAGCACTATGAAGCCCGTCTTGACGAACGTCTCGCAAGCGACCCGAGCCACTGGATCCTGGGCCAGGACGGCATCCAGAATGGTGTCGGATACCGCATCGCACAGTTTATCTGGATGACCTTCGCCGACGGACTCGGACGTAAACAAGTAGCTGCTCATTACAAATTAATCTCCTGTCGGCCCCTAGTTTCAGACCCGACGCGCACCCTACTTATGTCGGGTCCCTTTGAGAAGTCATAACGTGGGTCACGTTGAGTGCGCACAAACCCGCTGGAATTTCGCTGCCCTGTGGCGCATTTTCGCGCGTTCAACGGCCGAACTTGACTGTCGGGTTCAGCTGCGTATGCTGCGCGCCCCAATCTCGCCAATTTAGCTCAGTCGGTAGAGCAACGGTTTCGTAAACCGTAGGTCACCAGTTCGATTCTGGTAATTGGCTCTGAGTACACGCCGCCCGCGCGCGGCTCGACAGGGTCTGCAGCGAGGGTACACTCCGTCCAATATGGCGCGCCCCTCCCAGCACCCGGCGACACCCGAAGCCTTCTGGGCAATTCCGGAAGGGCAGCGCTTTCACGAGCTCATCGGTGGTCAGCTGGTACACAAAGCCGCTCCTAGCGGTGAGCACGGGCACGCGCAAGCAGGCGTAGTCGGCGCGATTGTCCCCGCCTTTCAGCGCAAAGGCGGTAGCGGGGGTCCCGGAGGGTGGTGGCTTGCGACGGAGGTCGAGCTACTGTTCACAACGGGCGATGTGGTGCGCCCAGACGTCGTCGGCTGGCGACGCCAGCGCTGCCCTGAGAGGCCCACAGGCAACCCGATCGAGCTGCTTCCTGACTGGGTTTGTGAGGTCGTTTCACCAAGCAACGCCAACGACGACACCGTCAAGAAGCTGCGACTGTATCAGCACGTGGCAATCCCTCATTATTGGCTCGTAGACCCGCGTGACCTGACGCTCACTGTCCTCCGCTACAGTAGCGCGGGCTACATCACCGTGATGCGTGCTGCGCGCGGCGAAACCGTCCAGCCCGAGCCCTTCGAAGCGATCTCGCTAGCCGTGGGCACGCTGTTCGGAGACGATCCCGACTGAGCCATTCGTCGGAGCCCGTTGCCCGGAGCCTGAAGGGCGAGGACGCCCGCTCCGTTGATCCACTCGGACTCGCTGACCGCGGAGTGAGTGAGCCAGCGTTCCCGTTTCTTTCTGGCCTGAGCGACGCAGAGCGAGCGAGCCAGCTCACCGCTCAGAGCGGGTCATGAAGTTTCGTCGTTCTCACCGAGCATGCCGCTAGCAACACGTTCCACGTTCACCTCCGGATACGTCGATGTTCTTTGCCGTCAGGACGCTCGTGCTAGCTACTCCGCGAAGACTCCGCCTCACTCGAAGACCGGGCATGATGCGGCATCCGAGCAGGAGGTGGCGAAACCTGGCGACGACGGTGGCGAGACTCGGTGTGGCCACCATTATCGTGGAGCGATTTCGCTGACATTCGAGCTGGCTCGCGGCGTGCACGAGCGCGAGGGTGGTCGAGGCATCGGGTGTAACCGAGTCCTGCAAGACAACTACTTAGAGACGCATTACGCGGTGGTTGAAGAAGGATTCGTCGGCGCGTCAGAACATCAGCCGCCGCCGCGCACCTCGCGGCAGCAGTTGCTCGGCGTCGCCTGCAAGCCGCTATCGTTGGCCTCTGTGGGGTCGCCCTGACGCGAGGTCGACGATCCGCAGCGTGAAGAATGTCAGGGGGGTGGGGTAGCTGGTAAACGCTTGCTCCAGCTACCCCACCCAAGTCAACAAACGAAGCCAGGGCGAGGGCTGCGGTCTCAATAAGCCTCACTGGAAGGGCCCGAGCCGCCTCAGGGCCCCGCGCGTCATTGGCCCCCTAAGCCAGCACAAGGTGGTGCGGGACTGCCGCAGCGCAAGCTCTTTAGGGCGATGTATATTGCGCATCACGAACCAGCGCGGGGCGAGCGCCTTGAGTACCCCGGCCAGTGTCTCTGCATCGGGGGCGGCTGCGCCCGTGCTCGTCATCGCCTCGACAATGCGCTCGCCATCGGCGTCCGTCGAGAGGCGCCCGATACACCAAAGCCCGGCGTTGGAAAGCACCCGGTAGTCCATGTCCATCGGGTTCTGAGTCGCCACGATAACCCCCAGACCAAAGGCGCGGGCCTGTTTCATCAGCGATATCAACGGGCGCTTGGTGGGCGGATCTTTCGGATGCGGCGGCACGAAGCTGTACACCTCGTCGAAGACGAACCGCGCCCGCAGCTGACGCGTCCCCGTCTGCCCGCGGACCCAAGCCAGCAGCTGCTCAAGGACGATGCCGAGCACCAGCGCTCGTTCCTCATCATCCAAGCGTGCCAGCGCCTAGGGCTTTCGAACTGTCAAAACCGATAGCCTGACCGGTAGCCGTGCGAGTCGCGCCTAGCGCTTTCGAAGTGTCAAAACCGATGGCCTGACCGCCCTTGGTGAGCAGCCCGTAGTCCGCGCCAGCGCCAAGGGTGCCTGAAATGTGGGAATTTCGCCGCGTTGGCCTGGCGCTCCGCGAGGGGGCGCAGGCGTTCCCGCACCGAAACTGCGCGGGCCCGCTTGAGTGAAGCCTGGAAGCCACGACGATGCTAAACTCCCCAGCCATGCCGACCCTGGATCAAGTCTTTGCCGAGGCCATGCAGTTGAACGACGAAGACCGCGCCAAGCTTGCCGATCGCCTGCTCGAGGTGGTTCCCGACGAGCCCGACGCGGAAGTGGAAGAAGCATGGATGGTGGAAGTGCGCCGTCGCCGTGCTGAGTGGAAGGCGGGACGGGTCCAGGCGCTGCCCGCTGAAGAAGCGCTGTCCCGCAACTCGCCAGAGCGCGAGACCGGCGGTTTCGGGGGGGTTCATGGGCAAAACCGCTTGCGCAAGCGGCATCTTGCCCCTCCGAGGGGTCACGGGTGCTTGTCCAAGCGCCGCGAGGGGGGCGTTAGGGTGTGGGGAGCGCTTGTTCAAGCGCGGTGGACCCATCAGACCCCCCCTGTTTCGCTTAGTTGTGCCGAGCGCGCCCAGAACAATGGGCTTTCGCGCACGCGCCCAAGCGTCAACAACCCCTCCGACCGGGGCGTGGCCGCTTGTTCAAGTGCTCGGGACCCCATCAGAGGGGGTCAAAGTGCTTACTCAAGGGTGTTAGGGGGGCGCCAAGCGCCCAGCGCTGCGCCTCGGGCTGGGACCTTCAACTGCCCAACTGCGAATATTCAAGTGGCCCAATTTCCGCAGATTTTGCCGCGCTGAGAAGATCGCCAACGATCGATCCCCGCGTCATTCGTGAGGTATCGACCTGCGACCTTGTCTTTGGCTGCATCGACGGGGCCGAGGGCCGTCGCCTCCTGAATCGGATCGCGACCTTCTATTCGCTCCCGTACATCGACGTCGGCGTGCGGTTGGATGCTGACGGGCGTGGAGGTATCAACCAAATCCGCGGCAGCGTTCACTGGCTCCAGCCAGGGGGCTCAAGCCTCCCTTCTCAGGGGGTGCTCACGCTCGACCGCATACGCGCTGAGAGCTTGCGACGCCAAGCACCTGAAGAGTATGCGCGGCTACGCCGCAAGCGCTACATCAAGGGCGTCGACGAGGAGCGCCCAGTGGTCATCTCGGTGAACACCATCTTCGCGAGCCTTGCCGCTCGCGAGCTGCTGGCTCGACTGCATCCGTACAGGGATGATGACAATGCCAACTACGCGCGCTTGACGATCAGTCTGACGCAGACTCGATTCGAGAGCGCAGCTGACGGGCTACGGAGGGCGCCAGTACAACCTCGTGGCGCGCAAACGTGCAGCGCTAATTCAATAGCTGCAGTAGCGCGCAACCCCTCGCGCCGCTACGGTAACGCTCAGAGTGTTACCGTGTTCGCCTAGCCGAGGGTTCGGCTTTGCATTCAACGGCGGAATATTCATCAATCCTACGCGGGCGGCCGGGCTACAGCGTTCTTGAGGAAGTCCGCTGACGCTGTGTCCTTCGGATTTGAACGATCGTTTGACCCACTCCGTTGGGCTGCTCCCACACAAGCCGATGTGATGAAAACCGCACTTCGTAGTCTACGCGTGATCGCGCTGGTGAAAATTTTGACGGTTGCAGGCGCCAGTCTCGGTTTGAGCTGCTCCACGGAGGGTCAACGGCCCGTATCCGCTGGCGATCGTCATCATGAGGGTCCTCCTTCCGCTTCCGCTGCCGCGGACTCCGGCGCCGCTACCCTGTCTCCCAGCCCGATCCCTCGGGATGCTGAGACACCTCCCGATCCTCAGACGCCCCCCGCGGCGACGACTTCGCCACCTTTCCCGGGTCCACCCCCGTCTCCAACTGGGATGAAGCGGGAGCCGGACGTACAAATGGCGTGCAAGCTGGAGTTCTCGGTCGAAACGCAAGACTACGGCGGGGAATATGCACCCCTAAATAACGGAAGGATCTGGATCACGGACAAGGAGGGTGTCGGCGTTCGCTCACTGAACGGCTGGGGCGGCAGGCGCAGCTCAGGTCGCGCTCTCATGCGCTGGAAAGCTATGAGCGTGGTTCCTGATGCTGTCACCAGCGCGTCGCTAAGAACTTACGGGGCACACGATGTTAGCTGGGACTGCACGGACGCAAACGGGGACCTGGTGCCACTTGGAACCTACATCATACATGTTGAGTTTAGCTCGAGCGGCGGGGCGGCCCCCTACTTCGCCATCCCGTTCGAGCACGCAGGCACCATGCCGCTCGCCGAGACCGTGGCCCCGATGAGGGGTTTCGCGGGAGCGACCCTGAGGTACAAGCCCGGGGACGGGGGCATGGGACCATGAGCGACAAAGCAGCTTCCTCTTCGACGTTGAAGGAGGTCTCGGCTCGAATGGACCCTGTAGCGGCGTCATAGACGCGTCGCTCTCGGGATCCGCAGCAACGCCGCCCGATGTTCACAACTGTCGGCTGCGCTGTCGGTTTTCGTGCGTGAACCAAGCTCGGCGCGTAGCTAGGCCAGTCCGCCAATCGACTTCACGAATGCTTGAGCGACGCGTGCAGGACCGATCCGGAGCAGCAGTCCTTGCTGTTCCAGCTGGCGCAGACTCGATCTCCCTGAGAGCAGGGGAAACCACCCCAGGAACCCACCTTCGAGCGTCACGTCCGCCCGTTCGGGGGAGCCATCGTGAACCTCAATAGACGCTCCGCCGAACTTCACTCCGAACCGAGCGTCGCCGAACAGCACCGCTACAGTGCCGGCTTGCTCGGTTCCGCGATAGCGCCGCTTCAAGGACACCATGGCTGAGCGCGGGTCGAGATGTTCACCTGGTGCGGGCTTGATCAAATATCGTGAACCGAACGCTCCCAGGGCCAATATGACTGGCTCAAGGGTTCGCCCCTCTGGAGTGAGCGCGTAAGCTTGTCCACCACGTAGCCCCGACGTGTCCACTCGCTGGGCGAGGCCGTGCTCCGCCAAGTGTTTTAGGCGCTTCGCGAGCAGGTTGGGGGTAATCCCGGGCAAGCCCGCTGCCAGGTCGGTGAAGCGGCGCGGCCCGAGCAGTAGGTCACGCACAATCAGCAAGGTCCAACGCTCGCCGAGCACGTCGAGGGCCTTGGCTACGCCGCAAAACTGCTGATAGGTCTTCACCGCGTGAGTATGCGGAGCGGTGCTACGGAGTACTATCAAAAAATGTACTAAACGAGAGCTCGGGCCGTAACTAGACTGCTCTGCAATGGTCACACCTACCCTTCCAGTTATGCAGCCGCCCTCGTTCCCCAGCACCGCGGCCTTCGTGGTCATAGTCTTGGGACTCTCCGCCCTGCTGGTGCTGGCGGTGCGGCATGCCTACAGGGGAACCGCCTCCGCGGCGAGTGCCCCGCTCCTCACGATGGTTGGGCTCGCTGTTTGGCTTGCCGTCACGGCGTTGCTCGCCGAGCTCGGCGTGCTCGCATCGTTGGCGAACTCGCCCAAGCTTGGGCTGTACATTGTGGCTAGCAACGGTCTCGCACTGGCGCTCGCGCTCAGCCCCCTGGGATTACGCATCATTTCGCGGGTCCCGATCGCGTTGGTCGTTGGGGCGCAGGGTTTCCGGTTGCCGCTCGAGTTGGTCTTGCACTCTTGGTACGAGCAGGGCGTCTTGCCCATACAAATGACCTACGCGGGCGACAACTTCGACATCGTGACGGGGATCCTCAGCCTGGTCGTCGGCGCCTTCATCCTGTTCGGAGATCAGAAGGCCACCGTGCGACGCTGGCTCGTGCTGGGCTGCAACCTCGTGGGTTTCAGCTTGTTGCTCACTGTCGCAAGCATCGCCGTGCGTTCGACACCGTGGCCGCTGCGCACGTATACGAACGACCCGCCTGTGCTGCTCGTGTTCCACGCTCCCTACACGTGGATCGTTCCGATCTGTGTGGCGGGCGCGCTGTTCGGTCATGTGCTCGTCTTCCGCTGGCTTGTGCGCGAGTTTCGGAGCTGAAGCCCTGCGCTCGGGGCTCGTGCAGCGACCTGGTGCGTTCAAGAAATGTCTGGATCGTCCTCGCCAGCGGCGTGGGCGAGTAGCGTTCAGCTGCTGGATGCAATGGCAGCGCGAATCCTCCGAAAGACAACTCCCTGCTGTGAACCGCGAAGCCTCTGCCAGAGCAGCCACTCCCCCCGTGCCGGGTCGTGCCTCATGCGCCGGGCGGGCCGCCGAAGCTCCTGCCGCTGATGTGAACCGACTGACCGCGTTTGATGAACCATGTTGACCTCCACGGTTTGAGCCCGACACACCCACAGGCGCAGGCAGCGTGACGCGCTCACGCTGCTCCGCGACGTGGCGGCTCCGTCAATCGCCAGCGCTCGCTCTTGCACGAGGGACTCGCAGATGACCCGGGTGGTGCTCCCTGCAGGTGCCAGAGGCGGCCTCGTCACCCAGGGTGCCTGGGCAGCGGTTTGCCAAAACGGTAGCAATCGCGACTATCCTGGAAGATGACGGCTCCGCTCACGCGGAGGAGGGATGAAAGCGATGCGCCCATGCAAAGGGTGCGACGAAGGTGTCGGCTAGCCCCCCCGCGCTGAACTCGTTCGGCTTACCCGTAGCGCCCAAGGCGACGTGTCCGCGTAGCTCAGCGCCCAAGTCCTCTCGCAGGCTGCCCGCTTCCTTGGTTGAAGCCGGCGGCGTGGCTTCGTCGCTCGTAGGCGAAGGCACCGTAAGCCTCAGGGCGTGGCGCCCGCAGCGGCGGGGAGCCGAGCGGCAGCTTCGGCGGCGCTCTTCAGCTGTGCCAGGCCCTTCTCGAAGTCGGAGCCGACCATCTTGTCCATGTTCATGACGAGCGAGAACGCTTTGGAAACGAAACCATTTTCGCCTTCCATGGCCCAGGTGGTCTTGTTGCCTTCGGGCGTCTGCTGAAAGGTGAACAGCGTGGTGTTGGTCGCGGCAAACGGTTTCAGGAACTCAAGCTTGATGGAAATCTGCGAGGGCGAGCTGCTCTGCTCGATGGCCATGCGCCCCTCGCCCACGTCGGCGTTGCCGACCCAAGCGTATTTGGCTCCGACGCCCGAAGCGGGACCGTCGTAACTACGCTTCAAGTTGGGGTCAATCTTGTCCCACGGCGACCAGGCGCCCCAGGCGTGGAAATCGTTGACCAGTGCGAAAGCCGCCTCAGGCGGCGCAGACATCGTGATTGAGCGTTCGACCCGAAACTTAGCGGGTTGCACAGCGATGACGACGACAAGCAGCACCAGGACTGCCGCTATTCCGATTAGGCTCTTCTTGAGCATGACTGAGGCCTTTCGTTGCCGGAGCCGGTGACGCCGGCCCCGCGCGACTGCCGTACGAGATCTCGGGGGTGGATGTCACGAGAAACGATGCTTGCCGGCGCTTTGGTGGACAACGGAGTCAGCGGCGCACCAGGTCCGGGCTGGGCTGGCGCATTGGTCGGCGTCAATACCGGTGGCCTACCGGTCAACGGCGTTTTCTGCTAAGCGACGCGCGCATGAGCCATGGGCGGCGAAAGGTACAACTCGAAGATGAAGCCGCCTGGGTATTCAACCGCATGGTGGACGCCTACGAAGCGCGGCCGGCCTACCCTCAAGAATTGATCGATCTGGTCGCCGCCCTCGCGGAAAATGCCGGCGCGCGGGTGGGTGACATTGGCGCTGGCGTGGGACATTTAGCTTTGCCGCTCGCGCTGCGCGGTTTGTTGGTGACGGCGGTTGAACCCGCGTCGCTAATGCTGCAGCGTTTGCGCGAACGCGCTGCAGTCGCTGCCGCACCGCTCCAGGCTCTACAGGGCACGGCGGAATCGATACCGGTTGCGGACGGCAGCTTCGACCTGGTGGTCGTGTCTGACGCAGTCCATTTTATGGACCCCAAGCGCACCGCCTATGAACTGAAGAGAGTGCTAACGCCGCGCGGGGCGCTGGCGCTGGTCACCGTTGAGTTTACTTCTACTCCGTTCATGAATGCATTGACGGAAGTGATGCGCAGCGCAGCGCCCCGGCGACCGAGGGACGTCTCTTCCGCATTGACTCAGCTGCTCGCGGTGTCCGGCGTCGACGAAACGGCGCCCCGGGTAATCGAAGACGAGGCGCCTGTGAGCGAGCAGGAGCTCGCGCAAATCCTCCGCTCTATTTCGTTTATCGGCCCCGCGATGAACACGCGGCGCTCCGCGGCATTCTTGGAGCAAGTCTACGCCATCCCCTACAGCGCTCGTTGGGCACGAACCTTTACGCTCCGAAGCGGTCGTCGAAAAGCAACGCGTTGCGATGATTAACAACCGTCGAAGACGTAACCAGTCTCACCCAAGGGCAGAACGTCCAGATCGCGCAGCACGATCGAATGCGTCGCGCCAAACCCTTTACAGCCCTTAGTGAAATCTGCTCGCCGGTATTCAATCATCAGAACACCCGCGCCGTAGGTGTCGACAAAATCCTGGCATTCGTCATAGCGACTGCACTCCTCGACCACGGAAAAATCTGTCCCCATCTGGGAGCGCTGACCCAGTAGTTCTGCCGAGTTTTTTTGTGCGATCGAAAGACCTAGTCGATGGGTGTGATCCGACAACAGCTTCATGAATGTAACCGCGTTCTGTTGGGTGAGACGATTCCCCGAACGT
>JBDKJZ010000136.1:0-11210 GCA_039796375.1 Pseudomonadota bacterium | reverse complement strand
ATGGCTAACGGCGGTGCGGGCGGTATGGCTACAGGCGGCGCGGGCGGCATGGCTACAGGCGGCGCGGGCGGCATGGCTACAGGCGGCGCGGGCGGCATGGCTACAGGCGGCGCGGGCGGCATGGGGCCGGCGCCTTCGGCCGATTGCATGGCGTATTGCAGCGGCAACGACGGCGTTCTAGCGATCTGCGCGGGTCAACCTTCGCTCGCTGCCGCATTCATGAATGAGGCGGACTGCCTCTCCAAGTGTGCTGCTCAGACGAAGTGGAACTTTATGTGCCGCAAGACGCACTTGGCCGGGTCTGTAGCTAAGCGTAACGATGCTGGCTATCTGATGATGCACTGTCCACACAACGTGGGCAGTAGCGCGGTCGATATGGACGTTTGCAAGGACATGCCCTAACCCGCCAACACCGGGACCCAATACCGGCGTGGGTTTCGCCCGGTGCTCGCGATCGCGGGTACCGGGCGTACTCGTTTAGGGTGATCGTCCCAGGGCGGAATCGCTCGCATTGGGCACTACGTGTTCCTGAGCACTTCGGCTGATGCGCAGCCTGTGTGTTTGCGCCGCGTAGCTTGATGTCGACGGGGGTAGCGCGGCCGTGATGGACATCTCGGGTTTCTGGGCCTGCTCGCGGCGTGGGGTAGCGGTGCACGGCGGAGGCGAAGCTTCGGCACGGTGGCAGCCCGCACAAAAGGGTGACGGGGATCCCTAGACCAATAGATATCCCCGTCGTGCTTCGACCCACATCAATAGAAGACGAAGCGATCAACGCATCGCGTATTTTGAGTTCGACGTCAAACTTTGGGCGCAAGATCCGCCCTCAATTGGGGCGGTGCGGCCGCAGACTTGCCCGTGCTGTGAGGCGTCAATTAGCAACGTGTCCGGAGTCCTTTCGGACTTCGACGTTGTATCGGACTGCCAGATTGGCAACGACATGATCTTCACCCGGCTGAGCGCCTACAAGTCATTCATCTGCGGAGCGACCACTTATGTCGGGAACGGTGCCTTCTGCGGACGCTCGTTCGCGGCCGAGTTATTGGCTGCGATTAGGTAGCGGTGTCCATCGACACGATCACACGATCGAGCCCCCGCGCGGAATACAGAATGAGCCGCCGCGCGCGTCACAAAACGCAAAAGGGTCGCCCAAGCGGACGGCGCTCTTGCTTCAAGCGGTGTCTCCCGATTAGCGGGTTACACGCTGCGACGACGGCGCAACACTTACACGCTGCGACGACGGCGCAACACTTACACGCTGCGACGACGGCGCAACACCAGCGGGAGCCCGAGGAGCAGCAGCGCTGCCCAACCGGTGTTTACGCTGCGGGGCTGGCTCACAGCGCAGCCGCCGTCGTCCTCAGCAGGAGGGGCGACGACGACCATGCCGCCCGCGCCGCCAGTGGCCGCGCCGCCAGTTGCCGGGGCGCCGCCGGTGGCCGCTCCGCCGGTGCCGGTGACCATGCCGCCGGTGCCGGTGACCATGCCGCCGGTGCCGGTGACCATGCCGCCGGTGCCGGTGACCATGCCGCCGGTGCCGGTGACCATGCCGCCGGTGCCGCCAGTGGCCATACCGCCCGCGCCGCCAGCGCCCATTCCGCCCGCACCGCCGTTAGCCATGCCGCCAGCGCCACCAGCGCCCGCCATATCGCCGGGCCACGCGTCTGCGCCGGCGCAAAGCTTCGACGCATCTTTATTTGCCGCGTCGTACTTCATGCGGGGGTTGAAGCCAGCTGCAATTTCTGCGGCATCGGAGACGCCGTCCATGTCGAAATCGACGGTCTTGTTCGCCGCCAGCTCATCCCAGATGGCCTTCGTCATCGGACCTGGGGCTGGCTTGCCACCGACCATCGCGCTCAGTTCCCAGGCGCTCCCGTCCAACCAGGTCTTGCGCATCATTGAGCCCTCCGCGCTATGGCAAAGCCCGCAGCCGTTTGCGGCGGGTTTCATGGACTCCGGGAACTTGGCAAAGATGTCTGCGACGGTGCAGGGGGTGCCCGACACCATGATGACTTCAGCCGGAATGGTGGGCGCCGCCTCAGCAACGCCAGCAAGAGCACAAAGGGTTAGAGAACTAAGAACTAGGGTAGATAAATTTTTCATTGGCTTTTCCGAACTAAGGCATGGGTTGGTGCATCTGATCGAGATGCCTTTGAATGAGATCCTCACCCCAGTCGCCGTCGAACTCTCGCCAGATCGAATGGACATGAGAAACACTTTGCGGGGCATATTCGATCAGAAAGGTCGGTCCCTGCAACCTAAAGTAGCCACCCTTGTAAAGGAACCGCACCTCGCCAATGCCCGCTGCCTCGATCGCCTGCAATCGACTTTCTGCGATCGGCTTGGCCATCATCCCCACGTAAGTGTTGATCAATGCCCGAAGTTTTCCCTGTTGGTCAGGGGAAAACAGCGCAGCGGCCACTCCAGCGGGCTCGTAGGGCGAGATCTTTTCCGTCTTGGCACTGATCCCTTGTGCGCCTTCCGGCCCGTTGCCGGCGGCGGTTTTTGAGGCTGCGTCCAGTGAGTCAAACAGGGCCTGCGCCGCCTGGGGCACATCGCTCATTGGGTTCAGCACCTGGCCGCCGATGCCGCTGTACCCCCAAAAGGCTGGCGTTGCGGCGAACTGTTGGCACGCGATCACGCTGGAATGCACAGAAAGGTGATGCCCGTCGAAGCGCCAGCCCCAGGGCAGCTCGGACTCGGCGCTAGGCTCACCGAAGATAGAGATGAAGTAGTTGTCTGGGTCCCGGTAGGCCGGATCCGCGTTCTCTTGCGCACGCAGCACTAGCTCAAGCTGCCGTATCGACTCAGCTTTCATGTACCCCGGCATACTCATGGCCGCGCGTGCGAACGCGTCGAAAGCAGCCAGCTGCGGCGCGGAGAGTTTCTTCAGCGTCAGGCCCCCCCGCGCGGACATCTGCGGCGGTACAAATTCGAATTTCTGCCGCTGAGGGTCGTCCCAAGCGTACATGAGCTCGGCTTTGAGCGGAGCGTCTAGGCTTTGGATGAAAGCCTTGGAGGCGTCCACCATCTTCACGCAGTCCGGATCTGGGCCGGCGGGGACGTTCCCCCCGCCTGAGCCGCCGGTGTTTGCTGAGCCGCCGGTGTTTGCTGAGCCGCCGGTGTTTGCTGAGCCGCCGGTGTTTGCTGAGCCGCCGGTGTTTGCTGAGCCGCCGGTGTTTGCTGAGCCGCCGACAGCGCCGCTGGTCCCGCCCACGCCGCTAGCACCGCCACCAGTGCCGCCCGCCGCTGGCGGGATACCCTCACTACCTCCCACGGCTGCGTCCCCTCCAGAGCTTTGGTTATCGCCGGGATCGCCGCCCGCGCCGCCAGAAGTTGGGTTCGGAACGTCGGTTGGATCCGTCTCACTGCTGGCGCTGCACGCGACGGTGGCCCAAGCCAGGCACGCTAGCGGGACCCATCGGGGGAAGAAAGAAGGCATTAAAACTCCAGTGTGAGAAACAGACAACGGATAGTCGTTAGCGCTGTTATGGCGAGCCGTAGTTGCGGGACGGGTATTTAACGGCTCAAGAGAATTCTCAAAGCTGAAAGACTTTGTCAGTCAGAGGCTTCGACGACGTCCTTCAATGCCAGCAGGGCCTGCCCAAAATACGCGCTGACTTGTTTCTCGGTCGGATCCCGCATGAAGCCTCCCCATATCCAGGGTAGATTTCCGCGCTCTTCCCAGCTCACGGTGGTCACCCCGCTGCTGAATTCCAAGGCAATAGATCCCGAGGCGATCGGTTGTCCATCCCTCTCGGTTGCGTAGGCGATCCCCACGTTCGGATCGCTGCGAGTGAGCGTCATACGTCCTTCGCCGCCTCGCGCCCCACTGACAATTTGTACGGAGCCGGTACCTTGGGGGCCTTCGAACCGGTACGACAAATCAGCCTTCGAGTTTTTTGTGGCCCACTTTTCCCACTGCCTAAAGTCAGCGACTAGCGCGTAGATGGGTCCAGGCGGGCCGGCGATCAGCAGACTTTGTCTGGCCCGGTATTCCCTGGGCAATAGCGCACCGACGGAGAGGATAGCGATCGTGACCGCCGCGAGCGAGAGCACGACGATTTTCGGCACGGAGAGCATGAAGTTACGCCGTGTCTAGGGCACGGCGCAGGTCGCGCGCAAGGTCCTTATAGTGCTCAAGGCCGACGCTCATCCGGATCAGCCCCGCGCTCACGTTGTAGTGCTCAAGTATTGCTGGGTCGACGTCCGAGTGGGTCATGGTCATGGGGTGTTCAACCAACGTCTCAGTGCCGCCGAGTGACACCGCCAAGCGCGCGACCTCGAAGGCGTTGAGCACCCGGAAAGCCGCGGCTTCGCCGCCGGCCACTTCGAAGGAAATGAGCGAACCGGGACCGCGACACTGCCGGTCGTAGATGTCCCGTTGGGGGTCGCCTGGCTGCAAGAGGCCCGGATAGAACACCCGGGTGACTTTCTCATGGGTGAGTAGCAGCTTGGCGAGCTGGCTCGCGCTCCGCGCCTGACGGCGCATGCGAATACTCACCGTTTCAAGTGAACGTAGAAGTAACCAGCCGGTGAACGGCGCCGCCATGGTCCCGAGGATCGTGCGCAGGACTCGCAGTGGGTCCACCAGCGCCTGCCGACCCGTGACTACCCCCGCGATCAAGTCACTGTGGCCACCGATGAACTTGGTGGCGGAATAGATGACGAGATCTGCGCCGTGCAACGCTGGGCGCTGAAAGACCGGGCCGAGGAACGTGTTGTCCACGACGTGATAGACGGGCACCTTCGGGGTCGAGAGTTCTTTGGCGAGGTCGGAGATGGCCTGAAGGTCGACCAGCGCGTTCGATGGGTTCGCGGGCGTTTCGACGAACAATACGCGAGGAACAGGTCCTCGCGCGGCGGCTTCCCGCATGAGCGCGGGGGTGTCGTTGCCCGCGGGGATCTGAGTCGTCGTGATGCCGAATCGAGGGAGCACGTGCTCGAACAGGTAGTGGGTGCCGCCATAGACCGGCGCCGTGCTGAGGATCCGATCGCCCGGGTTCAGCAAGCCGAGCAGTGTGCCGCTGATGGCGGCCATTCCCGACGCGAACACCGACGCGCTCTCAGTTTCGTCCCAGGCGGCGATCCGCTGTTCGAAAATCTCGAGATTGGGATTGTTCAGGCGGCTATAGATCAGTCCAGGAGCTTCGTTTTCGCGCCGCGCACGCAGGCCGTACGCCAGTTGGAAGAAGTCCTTACCCTCTTCCGCGTTCCGAAACTGAAACGTCGACGTGAGGAAGATGGGCGGCTTCACCGCCCCCTCACTCAAGAACGGATCGTAGCCGTAACCGAGCGCCAGAGTCTCGGGGCTGTAGTCGTCCCCGCCTTGAGAATGTTTTCGCTTCACGCGGAAAGCGTGTCACCAGAAATCGATTGCGCCAGGCGGCGGTGGGCCGCCGGCATCGCCAACGCGGGCAGGTCGCTTAACGAAACCCAGCGGGCCTGGGCACAGTGGGAAGGCTGCAGACGTCCTTTGGGCCCGTGGCAAGGGTACAGCGCGAGATGAACACGGTAGCGTGTGACCGCGTGGCGTAGTTGTAACAGCTGCTCACCAGGAGCTGCTTGTAGGCCGGTGTGAAAGTGGAGAGCTTGCGCGGCGAGTTCTGCGCGTGATTGCTCGCTAGGCGGACGCCCCTTAGCGGGCGATTTACCGGCGGCTTCCAGTGTCGGCTGCGGACTTTCCAAGTTTGGGAACTGCCACATCGACGCCCAGCGGGGTGCGTCGAGTCCGAGCTGCATGACCAGCACCCGGTCCCCCCGCTGGGCGAGGGCGGCGGAGACGTACACGTCGGTCAGCTTGGGGCGACTCGCTGTCTCAGGGAAACGCGCGACTGCGTCCAGCGCGAAGGCCCTGCAGTCTCGGCGCAATGGACACTCGGTACAGCGAACTTTCTTAGGTGTGCAGACTAGGGCTCCGAGTTCCATCAGCGCCTGGTTGAAGTCTCGGGCTTGCCCGGGCGGAATCAGCCGACGGCTCAGCACCCAAAGCTGGTCCTTGAGCGGGGACTTTTGTGGATCACCCGCGAGCGCATAGAGCCGGGTGAGCACGCGGATCACGTTGCCGTCGACGATGGGTTCGTCTTGTTCGTAGGCGATGCTCGCGATTGCCCCCGCGGTGTAAGGCCCGATTCCCGGCAACTTCAACAGGCCTGCGGCGCTGTTCGGCAGCTGGCCAGCGTGTAGGCTCATGACTTCGCGTGCCCCCCTTAGGAGCGCGCGTGCCCGGGAGTAGTAGCCAAGGCCTTCCCAGGCGTGGAGCACGGCTTGCTCCTCGGCGTCGGCCAGCGCGTTCACCGTTGGGAACAGCCGGAGCCAGCGACGGAAGTACGGCTCGACCGTTGAGACCTGGGTTTGCTGAAGCATCACTTCGCTAACCCACACCGCGTAAGGATCGCGGGTTTGGCGCCACGGCAACTGTCGCCCGTGAACGCGATACCATGCCAAGAGGCGTGTCGACGTTTCTCTTTCGTCGCCCGAAAGGGGCGATTCGGTAGGCCCGGGGGGTACGCTCGGCCGGCGCGTTGCCTTTTTCTTCGTCGGGCCTGAAGGTTTCCGCATGTAGCTTTTGAACAGTGAGGAGGAACGGTTTATCCTGCCGAGACCCTGATGTCGACGCCAACGGTCTTCAACCTACAGTCCGTTCGCACCGACGGATGGTTTGAGCGCATCGCTGAGAGTGTCGGCAGCTTTCAGGCGCTGTGCGATATTCTTGGCGAAAAGTTCTTTGCGTTCTCGTTGATCACCGGTGCTCGGATCACCGCGCTCACCGTCGATCGCCGCAACCCAGATGAGTCCCTCGTTGACTTCGAAGTGGCCGGCGCTGAGGACTCCCAAGACTCCCAGCGGCTCACTCTGGGCAGGTTTCGCCAGCGACTCGTGAGCGCCCTGATCGCCGAAGAGCCGAACGGGCCGCCTCCTCAACGAGACACGGACGTCGAGGCCATGCAACTGCACATCGGGGTGCGCTATTTGCTGCTCGCGCCGCTGTACGGGTATCAGCTTGAACTGCTGAGCTGCTCTCCTCAAGAGTCGCTGCTGACGCTCATTCAGGAAGGCGAGCCAGTCGAAGTCGCGCTCGACGAGTTCCGGCGATTGATGCGATCACAGGTCTTGGATGAGCTTGATCGCGTCGCTGAGGATGGGTCCAGAGGCCAAGGCATTGATTTCTCACAGATCCCCGAGGCTGAGTCCGCAGCGAGCCGGGGCGACCATCAGCGGGTGATTGAGATTTTGGGGTCGTGGGCAGGGCCGCTCACAATCTTGCTGAGAACCCCGGACGGCCAGATGTTGGGGGCCGACACGCGGGGTCTCCTGTCCACAGCGCTGCTGCTGCTTGGGACGTCTCTGGTAGCGTGCGCCGAGCCGGCTCAGGGGGAGGACATCCTCCGCTTAGCGGTCCAGTACGCGGTCGACACGCCCAAGGCCGCTCAGGCCTACGCTGGCCTCGGCGCGGCCCTGATCCTCGAGCAGCGGTACGGCGAAGCGATAGCTACCCTGCGCCGCGCGGCCAATTTGGGCGCCGACCCCAAGGACGTCTGGCCAAAACTCGCGCTGGCTTTCCTTGAGCAGGGCAGGGTTCTGGCGGCGTTTGGAGCCGCAGAAGAAGGTTTGGCGAAAGGGGTGTCCGATCCGACGCTCCGGGCAGTGCGAGCCCAAGCGCTCGACCGTCTGCCCGCTTTTCCCGCCTGGGCCGAACACTGCGCGAGCGCGTCGCGAGCCTAGAAAAGTGAAGCGCTCCAAATCGCTGGGTGTGTGGTAAGGGGCGGGGGCTCCTCATGACGCAGTACGAGACAGTCATCGGCCTCGAAATCCACGCCCAGCTGCAGACCCAAACCAAGCTGTTTTGTGCGTGTCCGCTTGAGGTGGGCAAACCGCCGAACACGAACGTGTGCCCGGTGTGCCTCGGCTACCCAGGCGCTCTTCCCGTGATCAACGCCCAGGCCGTCACCCTCGCGATTCGTGCCGCGCTCGCGCTCAATTGTCAGGTTCACACCGAAAGCGTGTTCGCCCGCAAGCAGTACTTCTATCCGGACCTCCCCAAGGGTTATCAAATCAGTCAACTCGACTTACCCCTCGCAACCCGCGGGTTCCTCGACATTGACGTCGAAGGTGTGAGCAAGCGCGCCGAAATCACCCGTGTTCACATGGAAGAGGACGCTGGTAAGAACCTGCATGGTCTCGGGGGGCACTCCCTGGTGGACCTGAACCGCGCAGGAACCCCGTTGATCGAGATTGTTGGAGAGCCGGACTTGCGTTCGGGTGAAGAGGCCGCCGCCTATATGCGCGCGGTGCGGGACATCCTGGTCGCGATCGGGGCGAACGACGGAAACCTAGAGGAGGGAAGTCTGCGCTGCGACGTCAACATTTCCCTGCGTCCGCTCGGTCAAAAAGAGTTTGGTACCCGCACGGAGTTGAAGAACATCAACTCGTATCGCAACGTGCAGCGTGCCGTCGAAACCGAGGTCAATAGGCAAGCGGCGATCCTCGACGCGGGAGGGAAGATCGTGCAAGAGACTCGCGGTTACGATCCCGACCGCAACGTGACGCGCACCCTGCGTAGCAAGGAAGATGCGCACGACTACCGCTATTTCCCCGATCCGGACTTGCCCCCCCTAAAGATCAGTGAAGCGACCATCCAAGCCGCCAGTGGGGACTTGCCGGAGCTTCCCGCGGCGAAGCGGGCTCGCTACCAGCAGGTCCTCGGGCTTGCCGCGGGGGCGGCCCAAACACTAACGGGGCATCCCGAGTTCGCGCTGTTTTTCGAGCGGACGCTCACGCTGGGCGCCGAGCCCGTGAAGGCCGCGAACTGGATTCAGACCGAAGTTCTGCGCGGCACCGAGACCCAAGGCGCTAGCGCGAAGTTCCCCGTGTCGCCAAGCCAGGTCGCGTCGTTGCTCAGCCTGGTTGATCGGGGAGACATCAGCGGCAAGCAGGCTAAAGAGGTGTACGCGCTGATCGAGCACACGGACGAAGATCCAGCGGCCGTTGCCAAAGGCAAGGGGCTGGTTGTCCAGCGCGATGGGTCGGTATTGGAGCCGCTCTGTATGGAACTCTTTCAGCAGCACCCGAAGGCGGTCGCGGAATACCGAGCTGGCAAGCAGGGGACGATCGGCTTCTTCGTCGGGCAGGTGATGAAGCGAACCCAGGGCTCGGCAGATCCGAAGCTGTTGAATGAAATACTGCGCAAGCTATTGGAGGCTCCCGAATGAGTGCTAGCACCACCGAACGTAAACCCAGCTGGCTCAAAGTGCGCGCGCCGGGTGGCGAGAACTACACGCGCATCAAGCGCACCTTGCGCGAGCTAGACCTGTACACGGTCTGCGAGGAAGCCCGCTGCCCCAACGTGGGGGAGTGTTGGGCGTCGGGGACGGCGACGGTCATGCTGCTCGGGCACACCTGCACCCGAGGCTGCCGCTTCTGCGCGGTCAAGACCGGGAATCCGCGAGGCGCCGTCGACCCGCGAGAACCCGAGCACGTCGCGCGGGCTATCTCGAAGATGGGCCTTAAGTACGTCGTGCTGACGATGGTCGACCGCGATGACCTTCTCGATGGAGGAGCGGACCACATGGGTCGAGCGGTCACCGCACTTCACGGTTACCAGCCCGATCTCTTGGTTGAAACGCTGGTCGGCGATTTCGGTGGGCGCAGGCTGGATATTCAGACAATGCAGACTTCGGCGCCGGATGTGTTCGCGCACAACATCGAGGTCACGCGGCGGCTCACGCCCAAAATCAGAGACCCGCGTTGCGCCTACGATCTGTCCCTGGACGTCCTCCGCTTCGCCAAGAGCTTGGCTCCTTCGCGCCTGACGAAGAGCTCGATCATGGTCGGAATCGGAGAGACTGACGCAGAGGTGTTTGAGACGCTGGAAGATCTCCGTGCTGCGGGGGTGGACGTAGTGACGTTGGGCCAGTACCTGCGCCCGACTCCGAAACACGCCGAGCTCGACCGTTATGTCACCCCCGAACAATTCGCCGAGTATGAGCGAGTTGGCAAGCAGCTCGGCTTTGCCTATGTGGCCTCCGGCGCGCTCGTGCGCTCCAGCTACCACGCGGCCGAGGCATTTATCGCGGCTCGCCTGGGTAAGGGGGAGTCGGCTTCGCCAACTCCTACCGCCGGGGAGGGTCAAAATCTCTCCGACGAAGGCCAGATGACCCACCGGCCGAACTTGGTCCCGGTCGCGGCGCTTCTTCGAGGTAAGTGTACGAATATTCAGTAGAATTCGGGCCGGTGTAAGCCTGGATTCGCTTTGGCCCCCGGGCTCCGGCGGTCGGTTGGTGGCCGCACTGCGCGATGGCCGTCCCGCGGGCTTTTCAAATCGCGCCGCATTGACGAGACTACGCACTTACGGCCGACAGGAGGGTGCATGGTTACCGTTGACGAGGGTTTGCTAAACAAGGTCGCGGCGCGCATCGCCGAGCCGCCGGGCTACGCCGCGGATGGACTGACTGGGTCGCTATTGACCGTTGCAGCCGCGGCCTACAGCTCGGGTGCGCGTTCGGTCGAAGATGTGACTCAGCCGACCGGCTTTGATCCTCAGGCTGCTGCGTTGTTCGAAGCGGTGCTCGAGAGCGCGTTCTTGGTGGCGAACTCCGATGGGCACTTCGACGCCATAGAGCGAGGAGCGTTTCGTCACGTGATCCTGACTGCCTGTCAAGGAAGAGTGTCGGAGTTACAAATCGACGCATTACTGGCCGACCTTTCGGACCAGCTTGAAGAAGACGGGCTCTCTAAGCGAATCGAAATGGTTGCCAAGACTATTCAGCGCGAAGATCACGCCAAAGAAGTGCTCCGAATCGCCGCTTTGCTCGCCCGGGTTTCTTCGGGAGTGAGCGCAGAAGAACGCCAAGTCCTTGAGCGTTTGTCCGATCAGTTTGGCCTGGATCGTAGTACCGTCCCCGAGGCGCTCGCGGAAGTTGAACAGGCGCTATCAAGTCAATGAGTTCGCACCAATTGTCTCCCAGTTCGCCCGAACCTTCGCCGATTATTCAGGTGCTCCGTGACGACGGAAGTCTAGATCCTGCGCGCGACCCCGGTTTGTCACTCGAGCAGGTGTTGAGCGGGTACCGAGAGATGGTCCGGACCCGAGTCTTCGACGAACGGCTGACCGCGCTGCAGCGCCAAGGGCGCATCGGATTCCATGTGGGCTGCCTAGGGGAGGAAGCCGCGATCATCGGGGCGGCGATGGGCGTCCGAGAGCAGGACTGGCT
>JBDKJZ010000135.1:0-11214 GCA_039796375.1 Pseudomonadota bacterium | reverse complement strand
TTCCGAAGGTACGGCGGTCATGAGGCCCCCATCTACGACCTTGACATCTCGGCTGATGGTCGCTGGATCCTCAGCGCAAGCAGCGACGAAACGGTTCGCCTATGGCCACTGCTGAAGGTCCCGAGCGCACCCGCGCTAGCGGGAATGTTGCGCTCCGCAACTGAGGTCAGCGCTGAATAGATCGGTGCTCGATTTTGTCCGGCAACTCTCTGGGCTGACCGGACGACACGCCCCCATGCGCCTGATTTCCCCAGACCTACGCCCCTCAGCCCTCCCCCCGGAGCTGGCTGGCCCGATCTCCCCTAATCCCCCGGCGAAAGCGCCGACGTCGCCCAGCTTCGCCTCGGCAGCGCTGAGCGACGGGGAGGCCAGTCTGCTCGCGATCCGCCGAAGGAGCATTCGAGGCGCCATGCCCATGGCCGAGGCCAGTCCCTCCGCGGTCGTCTCTGAATCTTTGAATGGCACGGAGACCCAAGAGGCGCAGAAGGCACGTGCCGCAGCAGGCCCAGATAGCGGACTAAGCGTAGTTGGCCAAGTTGCGCAGGGGCTCGCGGTCGTCTCCAGCGTCGGAGCAGTAGCCAACGACAGCGGCTCACGCTTCGGCGATGCCCTGCGCTCCCTGTGGGACGGATTCACTAGTGCCGTTGTGGGCGTCGGGCGAAATCTACTTGAAGCCGGGTCCGACCTAGCGCGTGGTGCGGCGCAGCTCATTTCGGGTGAGGTCGCAGCCGGCGGTGCGAGCCTCGCGCGAGGCGGGTTGAAGCTGCTCCAAACCCCCATCGACGCCACGCTGATGTTGTTCGGAAAGGGGGTCAGCGCAGCGCAGACGCTGACCCACGTCGAGGCACCTGGGCGAAGACTTGGAGCTGACGAACTCCAGCGGGCCCGAAGCGTGTTCGGGGATTCCATCGACTACAGCCGCGTGCAGATTAAGGAGGGTGACGCGGGGGCGTTCTCGCTCAACGATCGCCCTTTTGCGCTCGGTGATACCATCTACATGACGTCCACCAATGACGACGGCACGCTCATTCACGAACTGACCCATGTCTGGCAGCACCAGAATGGGGGGACCGACTACATGAGCGAAGCCCTGACCTCACAGCTCACCTCGGGCACCTACGACTGGCGCCAGGAGGTCCCTCACACCCCTTGGGCCGACCTCTCCCCTGAAAAACAGGGTGCATTTCTCGAAGACGCGTACAGAAGACGGGCTTTCAGCACCGAACCTCCAGCATATCCGAAAGGCACGCAGGCACCCAACAATAGCTCACTCTCTGACCTCAATCTGTATCTTCAGTCGGCGATGAGAGAAGTTCGCGCAGGACGAGGAGCAACCTGATAGAGTCCAGCTAATGCAGCACAGCATCGGCCACACGCTCGTGGATGAACCCGACGCTGCTCTCAGCGCGCACCAAGACACGCGGGGCGCGCACTTGTTCGTACTGCTAGAAGGGGATCGCCCCCTGGGCTCGTCGTCTCGGCATCAGTTGGTCGGCACCACCAGCGTCGCACTGGGACGAGGGACCACCCGCCAGACTCAGCGCCCCGGAACGGCGCGCCGCGTCGATCTCGAGCTACAGTTTCCCGACGCACGTATGTCTGGCCGTCACGCGCTGCTGACACGCAGTCGCCTGGAATGGGTGTTGGAGGACTGCAGCTCCAAGAACGGCACGCGGGTCAATGGAAAATCGACCGAAAAGTCCGCTCTTCAAGATGGCGACATCATCGAGATGGGCCGAACGCTGCTCCTGTTTCGCGATGACCTGGTCTGCGGAGATCGCCCGGATCTTTGCGCGACAGACGACCCCGTACCGCTCACGTTGTTGCCGAGCCTAGAGCGCCGGTTGGGTGAGCTGCGACGTCTTGCGCCGAACGCCAGCGTCAACCTGCTTCTTCTCGGTGAGAGCGGCACTGGCAAGGAGCTGTTGGCTCGCGAGGTGGCTGGATGGTCGGGTCGGCAGGGCCCCTTCGTGGGCGTCAACTGCGGGGCAATCGCGGAGACGCTGGTCGAGAGCGAACTCTTCGGCGCGGTGAAGGGTGCGTACTCCGGGGCTGCAGCCGATCGTCCGGGCCTGATCCGTAGCGCGGACACCGGCTGCCTCTTTCTTGATGAAATCGCTGACCTCCCTCGCGCCTCTCAGGCGAGCCTGCTGCGCGTGCTCCAGGAGCGCGAAGTCACACCGGTCGGCGCGACTCGCCCCATCCCAGTAGATGTTCGGGTCTTGTCGGCGACCCATCAAGACCTCCATCGGGCGGTAGATACCGACGATTTCCGGGAAGACCTCTACGCGCGCATCGCGGGGTTCACTATGACTCTCCCGCCGCTCCGCGACAGACTTGAAGACCTGGGCCTATTGGTCGGAACGATCCTCCATAGCGTCAGCCATCCGCACGTCACGATCACGACAGAAGCGCTGCTGGCCCTCTACAACTACGACTGGCCACACAATATCCGTGAGCTACACAGCTCGCTAGCGACGGCGGCAACCCTGGCTGACCGGGCCCCGATTGCTCTACAGCACCTCCCGGAGAGCGTGCGCCGCGGACCTTCGCTGGCCGCCTCGACTGCGGACAGTTCGGAATCGATCGACCTCAGTGAGGATGAAGCCGCGCATCGGGGACAACTGATCGAGCTACTCAAGACCCACAGTGGCAACGTCAGCGCCGTAGCTCGCGAAACCGGAAAAGCACGCATGCAGATTCAGCGCTGGCTGAAACGTTATGGGATTAACGCGACCACGTTTAGAGTCTAGTCGCGCATCGACGAGCCCAGGCGCTCGCCCTGACCCTGGAGCAACGCCACCGCTAGAACGCCACGGGCAGTTCAAAATCTGCCCAAATGGGCAAATGGTCCGACGCGGCCTTCGCCTGGGCGTCGCGCGCGACGCCCGCATCAATCAAGCGCATGTCGCCGCGGTAGAACAGGCCATCAAGCGGTCGCAGGGGAAACATCGCAGGGAAGGTGTTCTCCAACTTTCCGGCCCGCTGAAAACCCGCGGGAGCGAGAAACTTCGGACCCAACCCCCCCCACAGGTCGTTCAAGTCACCACCCACGATGATGGGCGTGCTGTGGTGGATCCCCCTGAACGGCTCACTCTCAAGGAAACGCTGCAGTTGCCTCGCCCGTTCGCTACCCGCCAACCCCAAATGCATGTTGTGCACCACCAGCGTGCGTTGGTGCTCGTCATGCCGAATCACCACGTGCGTCTTGACTAGTCCGCGCTTCTTTCGAACGCCGATGGTCAAGTCCAAGTGCTCTGGGTCATGTAGTGGGTAGCGCGACAAGATGAGGTTGCCATACCCGCCGCGGCGGAACTGATGCTCCGGATGAAACTCTGCATGTCGGAACAACCCATCCAATGCACCGAGCCGCTGGACTTGATCATCCCCGCGTAGCGACGGCATGCCCTGAGCCACTTCTTGCAGGAGAGCTAAATCAGGCTCGAGACGTGCAAGCACGTCCGCGACGCGCCCGAGGTCGTATCGACGGTCGACTCCGCCAACGCCCTTGTGAATGTTCCAGCTCAGGATCCGGAGCGTCGTCAGTGGCCGCGTCACTCGAAAACATCCAACAGCTGCGAGTATCGAATCACGACGGTAGTGTGCCTGAAAGCCGGCGGCACGCCGAGCAGAATTACGTTGGGCCGCGCGCTGCTTCTCGTTGTGTTTTTGCCCTCGGGACGCTAAGCCAAGGGTAGTGCGAAGTATCGCCGAAGAGGTCACAGACCGGCTTGATCGGCTGGAGGTGCCGTTCAACGCCCACGGCTTGGATCGTTACGGAATCTCCAAAGAGCGCCTATCCACCGTCGGTGTGGCCTTTGGTACCCTGTACCGAAGCTACTTCTCCGTTAAGTGTCATGGGACTGAGAACGTCCCGAGCCGCGGACGGGCGATGCTGGTCGCCAATCACTCGGGAGGCTACGCGGTCGACGCGTCCATGCTGGCCGCCGCATGCTTTTTCGACTTGGAGCCGCCTCGGTTGGCTCACGGGATGGTCGAGAGGTTCATGAGTCGTATCCCCTTCGTCGCAGACTGGGCAAGTCGCGTCGGTCAGTTCCCCGGGTTGCCCGAGCACGCGCGAAGGCTGCTGAATGACGAGCGCATGTTGATGGTTTTTCCCGAGGGAACCCGAGGTACGGCCAAGCTCTACAAGCAGCGGCACGAGCTGGTGCGTTTTGGAACCGGGTTCATGCGGCTAGCGCTGGAGACACGTACCCCTATCGTCCCGGTAGCGATCCTAGGCGGCGGTGAGGCAGTCCCCACTATCAAGAACGTGCGCTGGCTGGGCAAACTTCTCGGCCTCCCCTATGTCCCGTTGACGCCGTATCTACTGGCGTTCCCGCTACCAGCAAATATCGTTATCCATTTTGGAAAACCCCTGCTCTTCGAGGGCAGCGGCATGGAAACTGACAACGTCATCGATGCGCACGTGGAACGAGTGAAGGGCAGCATTCGCGAGCTCCTGACGGCAGGTGCGCTGGAGTACCGCGTTCGATGAAGGTGCTGATCACCGGTGTCTCTGGGCGATTAGGCCGGGTTATCGCTGACCTGCTGCTGAAGGCAAGGCACACAGTGGTCGGGATAGATCACAGACCTTGGCTCGGGGCCCCCGAAGGCGTCGAAATGCACGAGGTCGATCTCCGAAAGCGTCCGGCCGAGGACATCTTTCGCTCCCACAGCCCCGAAGCGGTCGTGCACATGGGCACCGTCTCGCATTTGCATCTGTCAGATCCGGAACGGCACCGGATGAGCTTGGGCGGGACAAAAGCCGCCATCGACTACTGTCACCGCTACGGTGTGAAGCACGCGGTGTTCGTAGGACGCCATACCTACTACGGTGCCACGCCAGATTCGCCCCTGTACCACACGGAAGATGAGCCGCCGATGGCGGCTGAAAATTTCCCGGAGCTCGCCGACTTGATCGCGGCCGATCTCTTCGCGGGGTCGGCCCTTTGGCGCTATCCGAACCTCAACACCGCGGTTCTGCGGCTCTGCTACACCTTGGGGCCATCGCAGCACGGTACGCTAGCCGACTTCCTGCGTGGCCCAAGAGTCCCAACCGTCCTCGGATTCGATCCGCTCTTTCAGTTCATGCACGAAGTCGACGCCGCTCAGGCGGTGATCTGCGCGCTCGAGGCCGGGCTCCGCGGCGTGTTCAACGTAGCTGGCCCAACCCCACTCCCTCTATCGAAGGTCATTCAGGAAACCGGGAGGGAGCAGGTCGCAATTCCAGAGCCATTGTACGCGTTTGCCGTGGGCCGTTTCGGCCTCCCATGGCTACCGCGTGGTGCCATTAACCACCTCAAGTACCCGATCGTTATCGACCCGAGCGCGTTTCGACAAGCTTCTGGATTCGTGAATAAATACGATGAGTACGACGCCCTGCAGAGCTTCTGCGAGCCTGAGTTCGTCGCCCGAAACTCCGGCGCTGAGCCTCTCACCGATGTCAGGTCGAAGACCGAAAGGTAGCTTCGTATTCGCTGGTCGAGCTTAAGGCTTGAGGGTGTCTACCGTTCAGTGGCTTGGGGGTTGGGTTCATTTTTGACTCCCAAACTTTCGCCCATGCTCGTAGACTTTGGGCCATGCCGTTAGGGGAACGCGCTGCTGTGAGGATACCTGTGTCAACACAACATGGAGGAGGGCCGTTGCAGCCACAGCGGCTGGTGGGGCGTCTTGGCCGCGCAACGCCCGGTGTCCCCGCAACTACGCGCTCGGACCCCGCCGGCATCAGCTCCGACGAGGACGTGCATAGCTGGCGTGGCTCGGGGCTCATCCTGGTTGTCGATGATGAACCCGCCGTCGCGAGGGTCACAGAAATGGTTCTCGATCAGTGCGGGTTCAGCGTCAACGTCGCGACCAGCGGCGTCGAAGCGCTCCGCCACATGGAGCGTTTCCGCGATCAACTCCGACTGGTACTGATCGATCTGACCATGCCTGATCAAAGCGGCATCGAGGTGATGCAAGCCGCTCGCCGTCTGGGCCTCGCGGTCCCCATGGTCCTCACCTCGGGCTACCCAAACGACGAAGCCGACAAGCGCTTTGAGGGCGACGGATTCTCCGGCTACCTGCAGAAACCATACCGGCTAGAAGTGCTGATGACTGTGCTCCGGCGCGCGCTCGGCGAATAACAGGCCAGCCGCTGGAAGCACCCGGCCCTGGTTTAGAGCCAGCTACGAAACGCATAGAGAATCCGCTCGACGACGCGCGTCAGCATCGGCCGATTCCGGAATTGGCTCCAGAGCACTTCTTGACATTGCTTCAGGTCCTCGAAGTAGGCATCGCCTACAGTCCGCGCGAAGTCCCGGTCGAGGATCGAGAGGTTCAGTTCCACGTTCGTGAACATCGAGAGATAGTCGAGGTTATAGCTGCCGATAGTGACCCACTCGCTATCGATCACGGCGGTCTTGGTGTGAAGGATAGTCGGCTGCCACTGGTAGATTCGTACTCCCACGCGCAGCAGCCTGGACCAAGCGGCCTGACCCGCCAGGCGAACGATCTCCACGTCGCTGCGTTGTGGAAGCATCACCCGAACATCGACCCCCCGCTTGGCTGCGCCCACCAAGCCTCGAATGATCTTTCGATTGGGAACAAAGTAGGCGTTGGCGATCAACACCTGTTCTTGGGCTTTGCGCAAACGAACTCGGTACGCTTGTAGTGCATAGCGCCGATGCCCGAACTGCGATTGACCAAGCACGGAGGCTTTGGCATTGCCCACCTTAGGGTGCTCCCCCTGGCTCACTTCCATCGGCCCTCCCCCAGCTTCACACCAGGACCGTGCGAAAGATCGTTCCAGCTGGGCGACGACGGGCCCCTTGACGCAAACGACGTCATCTCGCCAGTTCTCCCCACCTTGTTCGCTCGGGAGCCACGCGTCAGCGATATTCAGCCCCCCCACGAACGCAGTATCATCAACGATCAGTAACTTCCCGTGATTGCGCTTAGCGAGAGACTGAATTCCGAAACGGCGCTGCAAGGGAGACACCGGGTTGTACTCCAGCACATGGGCGCCCGCGGCCACCAACGCGGCGAAGAAACTAGTATCTGTCGCGAAGCTGCCAAACGAGTCGTAGAGCAAACGCACATCGACCCCGCGCCGAGCGGCTTGAACTAAGTCCGCAAAGAACCGCTGACCGATCGTGTCGGAGGCGAACCAGTACATCTCGATCCAGATCTGAGTCTTGGCCGCCCCAATCGCCCGCAGCATTTCTGGAAAAGCCTGCGCCCCGTCTCGTAGGAGCCGGAGCTCGTTCCCGTCAACGAAGGGATCCCGCGCGGGTCTCTTCACAAAGCTCAGCGAGGCAGCTCGAGGATTGAACACTTTGGGGTTATGGCAAATGTTGACAAGCCCTGATACTTTCTCGTGCATGCAGGCACGCAGAGGGTACTGGGGAACACTCGCTTTAGTTGGGCTGATGTCGGTCGGGCTCGCGCTGCTCTTGCCGCGAGCTTCATCCGCCGCACCTTTTCCGGAGCGTGACATCCCGAACGAGCTGAAGCCGTGGGTCCCCTGGGTTCTCGACTCGCTCGGTGACCGGGCCTGTCCTAGTGTCGGCGAGGCTCGAGTCTGCGTCTGGCCCGGCTTGCTCAGACTTGAGCTGGACGAACAAGGCGGTATTTTTTTCCTCACCGTCACCGCAGACCAAACGGCACAAGTTCAGCTCCCCGGTTCGGCCAAGACCTGGCCTCAAGATGTCCACGTCGGAGGAACCAAGGCCAATATCGTTGACGACGAAGGCGTACCACGCGTCACGGTCGAGCGCGGCACGCATCGCATCGATGGCCGTTTTCGGTGGCGCGCGTTGCCTGAGTCGTTGGTCGTCACCCAGGAGACGGCGCTGATCTCTTTGCGGGTGCTTCGCGAAGAGGTCCCTTTCCCAAAGCGAGATCCGGGCCTGCTCTGGCTCCGCGGGCAAGCGCAACCGAGCAGCGAACCCGAGAGCACCAGCATCGAAGTGTTTCGTCATTTGACGGATGACGTGCCGTTCAAGGTGACGACCAGGCTCGTTCTCCACGTGAGCGGAAAAGCCCGAGAACTAAAGTTGGACGCGCCGCTGCTCGCCGGAAGTCAGGCGACGGCGATTCTCTCCGATCTACCCGCTCGCCTCGAGAACAACTCTCAGCTAGCGGTTCAGGTCTACGCCGGGACGCACACGATCACTCTCGAAGCGCTGTACGCGACTCCTCCGACCTTGCTGGCTCCACCACCCAACGCAGCTCCGTGGCCTGACTTCGAGGTCTGGGTTTTTGCTCCCAACAATCCACTGCGCCAGGTTGAGATCGGGGGCGGAACCGCGGTCGATCCTCAGCGAACCCACTTACCCAGCGAGTGGAAGTCGCTCTCCGCCTATCGCGTGGGTCCGAAGGCGCCGCTTGAGCTGCGCACAGCTCGACGGGGGGAACCCGATCCTGCGGCCAACGACCTGAGATTAACGAGGGAGCTATGGCTCGACCTCGATGGCCAGGGCTTTACCGTGTCCGATCAGATCGAGGGCCGGATGAACCGGGGGTGGCGACTGGACCTGAAGCCTGCCCCCTTGGGCCACGTGACCCTGGGCGGCAACGATCAGCTGATCACCCACAACCCATCGTCTGAGCCCCCGCACACCGGTGTTGAGGTGCGCGACAACCAAGTGAGCTTAAGAGCCGAATGGCGCCTACCGGGCACGCGGACTATTCCCGCGGTAGGTTGGTCAGAGAACATGCAACAACTGGAGACCCAGGTACACGTTCCACCGGGTTGGCAGCTGCTCAGTGCTAGCGGCGTCGACGACGTGTCCAACGAATGGCTCTCAAACTGGGACCTCTTTTCGCTGTTCTTCGTCTTGATGCTATCGCTCGCTGTTTCCAAACTCACCCAACCGCTTTGGGGCGCGCTCACCCTGGTCACGCTGGTCCTGACTCAAGATCAGGCCGAGGCGCCTCGCTGGTTGTGGATGTGTTTGATCACGGCCATCGCCCTGCTCCGGATCTTGCCGTCAGCCTGGCCGCGCAAGCTTGTGGTGGGAGGCACGTTTGGCATCGCCGCGTGGTTGGTCATCGTAGTCGTCGGCTTCAGCGTGCAACAGGCGCGGACCGCACTCTACCCGCAGGCGGTGGAAGAATACACGAGCGGCGGCACTTGGGACACGCCCACGTTCGCCAAAGCGGACGTCGCTGCGGCCGAGTCAGCCCCTGCCGAGCAGCAAGAGGGTGGGAGTGGCGTGCGCGCAGCGGGTGAGGAATTGAAGCGCTACGCGGTTTCTGGAAAGAGTCTCTCGCCAGCTGAGCCAGCAGCGCCAGCGGTCGCGCTCGTCCAGCAGATTCAAGACCCACAGGCGATCATCCAGACCGGTCCAGGGGTTCCGACGTGGAAGTGGGAGACCTGGCACCTGCGCTGGTCAGGGCCGGTGCACCAGGATCACCTGATCCACCTCTACTTGATATCGCCAACCGTGAACGGTCTGTTCTGTGTACTGCGCTTGCTCTTGTGTGGCGCCCTCGCGCTGCTCTTGCTCAAGTTCGCTTTCGACCTAGCTTTTCGGCCGCCCCAAGGACCGCGCAGTACGCCGGGCCCCAGAGTCGCAGCAGCCACGCTACACTTACTCCGCCTCAGCGTTTTCGGCGTGGGCTTCCTGCTCACGTCGCTAACGCCCAAGACCGCGTCCGCTGAGCTGCCCAGCGATGCGCGCCTAACTGAGCTGCGCGACAAGCTGACTCGCGAGGCGCCTTGTAGTCCGCACTGCCTGAGCGTCCAGAACCTCTTGCTGCAGCTCGAAGGGGGAGAGCTTCGCCTGACAGCCGAGGTCAGCGCCGAGGCGACCGCCGCCTACCAACTCCCAGGGCCTCTGCAAAACTGGCTGCCCAACGATATCCGCATCGGGGGGCAACCCGCGCTCGGGCTAGCTCGCCTGGAAGACGGCTTCCTTCACCTGAGGCTCACACCCGGCAGTCATCGCATCGAGATGCGCGGTCCGGTAGCCTACAACAACCTCACGCTTCAGCTCGGCTCACGACCGCGCCTGGTCACCGCCGAGGTCTCTGGCTGGTCAGTCGATGGGCTGAGCGAGGACGGTCAGGTGGATGGCGCGCTCCAGTTGAGTCGGCAGCTCACCGAGGCCGCTCCATCAGCGAGCCAAGACGGTCGGACCCTACTGCCCTCCTGGATCCGCATTACGCGAACCTTTCAGTTCGGAGTCACGTGGAACGCGCACACGCGCGTGGAGCGCTTGGGCCCCACGGGTAGCGCGGTGTTGCTCCGATATCCCCTGTTGCCCGGCGAACGAGCGACCCGCGCCGAGGTCCTCCTCGAGGGCGGCATCGCAGTGATCCAGCTGGACCGCGACGCGGCCGAGATGAGTTTTGAGAGCGTCCTCGGTCACATGCCCGAGACCGATGGTGGGGCCTTGGTTGAGCTCGTCGCGGGCTCACCCACATCCAATGGCGCGGCCACTCCCCCTTACAGCGAACGCTGGTTGATCCAGTGCGGTCCAATCTGGCAGTGCCGCCCTAGCGGCCTCGATCCGGTCAGCCACCAACAAGACGCGCGTCTCGAACCCAGCTACCTGCCTTGGCCCGGTGAGAAACTCTCGATATCACTGAAACGTCCTACTGCTGCTGGTGGAGCATCACTAACCGTGGACAGTGCACGCCTCAGTCTTGAGCCTGGGGTGCGACTGTTGGGCGCAACTTTAGCGGTGGCTTTGCGGGCCAGCGCTCAGACCACCCTCGCTATTGAGCTTCCGGCGTCCGCTGAAGTTCAGAAGCTGGAGGTGAATGGAAGTGAACGTCCGTTTCGACGAGATCAGAACGGGTTAGAGCTGAACCTTGAGCCAGGGGCGGGGACAGTCAGCATCAGCTGGCAACAGGCCGGCGGGATGAGCGCGCTCTTCCGCGGCCCAAACGTCAAGCTGAACCACCAGCTCGTGAACGCCGAGGTCAGCGTCAGCCTGCCCAGCGAGCGTTGGCTGCTCTACGCGCGCGGCCCAGCTTGGGGTCCGGCGATCCTATTTTGGGGCTATCTGCTCCTCATCTTGATCCTGACCCCTGTTTTGGGGCGGCTGCCGGAGAGTCCACTCAGGGCGTGGCAGTGGTTATTGCTGGCGCTAGGGTTGACCCAAATCCCGGTGGTGGTCAGCGCAGTTATCGTGGCGTGGTTCTTCGCGTTCGCCCTCATCCCACGCTGGCGCCCGGCTTCACGCGGCCTGCACAACTTGTCCCAGGTGGGTTTGGCTTTCG
>JBDKJZ010000134.1:0-11234 GCA_039796375.1 Pseudomonadota bacterium | reverse complement strand
TCCCCACGAAGCAGCGCCCGTTGCGCGTCAATGAACGCCACCGCCGGCGCCACGCTCGTCAGCTCAGCGCTCGGCCAACGTGTCTCGCCGCGCAGCACTGCGAGGGCGCGAGTCGCCAGATCGAGCGCTTTGAACTCGGGAGCCTCAGGCCAAACAACACTGGGCGGCCTAGAGCCGCTGCTCAGCTGTGAGCAGAGGCGCGCGATGTTGCCGCGAGGATCACTCGCGTGGGCGCGGCCCCCTTGTTCAAAATGTCGCAAGCTGGCCGGTGCGTCGGCGAGCTCAATACGCTCAATCTCAGCGTTGTAAAATGCCGCGTGGGCTCGAGCCTGCGGAGTCCCCGCCGAGTGCGCTTCTGCTGAGAGCATCCGACTGGCGGCCTGAAAGTCGCGGCCTTGAGCGGCCAACTGACGCGCTTGTCGTTGGGCCGCACCCCCGATGAGCTTCGCCGCTTGTTCGGCTAGGACCCGTGCTTGCTGCGGATTGCCGGCCATCGCCCACAGCTCGCTCGCCACGAGCAAGGTCCGCCCTTGTTGCTTGGGGTCGCGCTGTCCGCGCGCTTCTTGTTCCATCCACTCGGCGCGACTAACCCAGCTCTCGAGCAGCCCGCGCTCAGTCAGCTCACTCGCCGCCGTCCGATCGATATCCAGCGGGACCTCGCCACCGCTTGGTGGCTGGGAAACGGCCGCGAAGTGAATGAGCGGCTGGGTGTAGTCCGAGTTTTCCCGACGCGTAGCGCCGGGGGGCTCCGCGCTCTCCGCCCAAAGAAACGGTTCTCTCGGTAGCAGAGAGGCGACGACGGCCTCGACGGTCGGCCCGGAAACACCGATTTCGTTTTGGCTTGCCACTGCCAGCGCGACTGAGCCGAGCGTCACCGGAGCGAGCTCAAACCCGAGCTCTCCAGAGGGAGCGCTCTGCGCTGGGTCGGCCAGCTCCAGCTCCGCCTGCGAAGGCTCGACCAGTAGCTCGTCTGCGTCCAGCTCGTCGCGCTCTGTTACACGCGAATCGCTCGCTTCAGTGTTAGGGAGCGAATCCAGGCTCATCGTCAACGAGTCGAGGTCCAAGCGGGCTAGGTCGGCAGCTCCCTCCGCTGCGGCGACGTTCCCAAAGGGCTGTCCCGGTCGAGTCACACGCGCAGTCAGCGCGACGCTCGATGGCTCAAGCTCCAAACTGGTCAGCGCCAGAGAGTCGACGTTCAGCTCGGCTAAGCTATACGGCGGAGGCGTCTCGCTCAACGCGTTCTCAGGATGGACCGAGTCGGGCCGCGGGATCAGCGGTCGCACGGTGGGCTCTTTTTCGTCTTCGCTCATTCGACTGAAAGCCCCAATTGTTTACGCAGCCCCTGAAACTCAGGCGACAAAGCGAACTCAAGCACGCTTCTCCGGATCTGCTCAGTTTGGGTGTCGGTGTCGCGCTCCGAGGTCCCTCGCTGCGCCGCGGAAAACAGCACCCAAGAAGCGTCACCCACCGCCAACGCACCGAGGCGCTGCAGGCTCGCCAGCGCGGCAAGCGCCCAGGCCCTAGGATCCTGCTCACTGCTCGCGACGGCTCGGGCGAGCGCCGGCAGGTCCTTCTTGATTCGGCGGGGTAGCTCCTTCGTGAGGAGCCGCTCGAACTCCCCGACGAGCGCGTACTCGGGTCCGGGGAGACGGACGTCACCCACTCGGCAGGCGGCGACGCACAGCGCTGCGACGTCCGCGGGTTCACGCAAGAGCAACAGCTGGGTGCCTCGGGCTGCGCTGAACACGGTCTTCGCGAGGCGCTGCCGGATCTCAGGACCAAACGGCGCCCGAATCGACTCCCCGATGACGAACTGGATGAGGTCCCCATCACGAACGGCGTGCATCGCGGAGGGCTCCGTGCCTCCGACGTAGAGCTCAAAGTCCCGCACTCCTAGCGCCCCAGCCCAGTGGGCCAGCTCACTCCACACAGGAGAAGCGCTCTGCGCTTTAACGCGGTGCTTTCGACCCACCTCAAGGGACTTCAGCGTTGGCCCAAGGATTTCACTGAGCGCAGGCGCGAGGTGCGCCACGAGCTCGGCGAGCGGGCCCGAGTCCCCTGGATGCAGCAAGGTGGTCAGCATCTCTTTCGAGATCGAGACTTGTGGATGGGCGTGAGCACGGTGATCCAAGGCGCGCAGCTCCTGGCCCATTTCTTCAGTGCTAATACCGAGGCTGATCAGAACCCCCAGGGTCGCCTGGCGAAGTGACAAATCCTCCAGGCTCTCCGCGATCCGCGCCAAACGCGCGACCTGCTCGGGCTCTAGTGCGTCTGCCGCGCTCGTCTCTGCCCGAAATTGGCCCACGAGGGCGTCTCTGGCGGCTTCCAGTAGCTCCCGGGTCCGAGCTTCCTCGAACACGTCATCTAACAACAGGTCAATGGCTTCAGCGTCTGTGGGTGACTCCCTCAGCAAACGCTCAGAGGCCGCGAGGGCGTCCCCGGGCGTCCTGAGACGGTCACGGCGAATCGCGAGGGCCAAGCGCGCAGCTTCGATTCGCCCCGCACGCGTGTCGCGCTCGACCATTAGCTCTTCGAGCAACCGAGCCGCCGCGTCCCAGCGCTCAGCCTTAGCCGCAGCGCGGGCCAGTCGCTCTCGAACTGGGAGAGTGGCGAGCTGAGCGCGCTTGAGGACCTCTAACACCTCGAGAGCCCGGCCGAGATCTCCGAGTTTTGTCTCGTACAGGTCCACCGCAGCTATCCCGCTCATCAAGCGCTGATCGGAGGGTGCCTCGGGGTGCGCAGCTAGAGCCGCGAGCTCTTTCGCCGCGCGCTCAAGCTGTCCACCGGTGAGATAAATCTCACCAGCCAAGGCCATCGCGCCTACGTGCTCGGGCTCAAGCATGCGGACGCTCTCGAGCTCGGTGAGTGCTTCGGCCGTATTCTTCAGGGCACGATGCGCACGCGCGCGCTCCCAGTAGAGCTTCGTAATCTCATTGGCGTCTTGGGTGGCGGCGAGCCTCCGAGCGGACAAGTCCAGGACCGCTTGATGGTCCTTCTGATCGCGGACCCTACGAAAGAGCCGCAAGAACGAGTCAGCGTCTGCGATGTCGAGACGGACCGCCTCAGTGAGAGCCTGGTACCCGCGTTCGGGTTCGCTCAAGGAGTCGAGGAAGAGTGCGGCGGCGCGCCGAAAGAAGTGAGCGCCGCGTTCTGGATCGCAGGTCAGCTGACCCAAGCGGTAACACGCGTCCGCTTCCGTGCGGCTATCGCCGAGTCCGCTAGCTGCATCCCGCAGCCCTTCGTGAACGCTGAGGTCACCTGGGTAGTGCTCAGCCGCGGTACGAAACGAGCGCAGCGCCCGCTCAGCGTCTCCGAGCGCGAGCAAGTTATAGCCAACGAGCAGGCTGTTCTGCGCTTGGACCTCTTCGCCGGCTAGGTCACCCAGCTCCATCAAAGCGTGACTTCGGCGGGCGGGACTACACCCGGGCGTCGCCAACTCCGCATTGGTGAGCCGGGCTTGCGGTAGGGCCGACGCGAGCGCTGGTCGTGACGCCTGACCTGCGAGGGCACCCACCAACGCACCCCCCGCGAGCAAGGCAGCCTCGGCTTCTCCGGTGAGGTGCCTAGCGACCGCCTCGCGAGCGCGGATTTCGTCCTCGACCCGTCCCGCCGCTTGCGCCGCCGCGAGCCACTCAAGCCCAGCGGGTAGAGACCCGGTTTCTGCCCAAGCCGCTGCGAGATCCGCTAACACCTCCTTGTCCGGGTTGAGCTCCGCGCGAGCACGCATGAACGCGACCGCTCGCGAGACACGCACCCCCGCAGGCGACCGACCGTCTAAAGAGGACAGCGCGTCCTCATGCCCCTCCGCGTCAGGCCACAGCGCTCGGGCCAGCTGGACCGCATCACCCACGTCGCCGAGACCCACCTCATCGGCCCGATCCAGGGCCTGAGTCGCGTCCGCCTTGTGACTTTGCAGGCCCACCTCAAGCGAGAAGCGCTCGAGAGCGCCAAGGTCACTCGCCCCCTCAGCAGCTTGCGCGGACATCAGCGCCTTGCGCCTGGCCTCGGGCATGTCCGCGCGGGCTGCGCGCAGCGCCCAGGAGAGGAGCTCAGAGCTGCCGCCGGCGCTTAACTGCTGCGCGCGTTCGAGGAACTTGACGGCGGCGTCGCGATCGTCGCTGCGCCAGCTGAGCAGCGACGCATGCACCAGCAGCGCTTCAGAGACGTCCCGGTGACCGTGCGCCTCAGCGGCAACGGCGAGCGCGCGCGCTGCGAGCTTGGGCTCGGACTTCGCGAGCTGAGCGTGCGCCAGCTGCTGCGCCACAATGGGATCGGCGGGGAGGAGGGCTTGCAGCTCGGTCAAGAGCTCAGTTGCTGCGTCAAACTCCTTTGCGCACAGCTTCCGGTACGCAACGAGCTGGCGAAGCGCCGCCGCGCGCGCGGGGTCAGCGCTCCGCTGGGCGAGTTCCAACAAGGCCGCTACGCCATCGCCGATCCCCGCGTACGCCGCGAAGAGCGATGCCAGAAACCGCCCGGGCTCATCAGCGCCCAAGGCCTGGAACTTCTCTTGTGTGCTGAGCTCATCGCGCGACAGCCAGGCACGTCGCGCGAGCTGAAGCTGCGTGGCGGCTGTCTCTTCCGCTCCGCCGACCTTCAAGAGACGTGACATCGCCTCCAGTTCCCAGGCGGGATTTGCGGCGAGCGACGCTAGGGTCCGCCCCACCCTTGCACAAGTGAGCGCGGAGGCGCCCGCGGCGCTAGCCTGGCTGAGCGCTGCCCTGGCGGCGTCCGAGTTCTTGGCGGAGTGGCTCCAGACGGCGGCGGCCAGGAGGAACTGACGAACCTGGGCTGGCCCTGTGGGCAACACCTGCGCCAATCCTTCAATTGCGGACGCAAGCTCTTCGGAGCGGTCAGTCTGCTGCAGCAGGTTCAGCTGCAAAGCGCGCGCGGGAATGCACTCTGGATCCGCCCTGAGCGCTTCCTCAAGCGCACCCAGCGCTGCGTGCACGTCACCTGCCGTCAGCGCAGCATTGGCCACCCGCAAGAACAGGGACGCGCGAGTCCGTGGCCCGACCTCGGGTGCTGAGAGCAGTTGGCGCGCGATCCCTAGCGCGCCTGCCAAATCGAACGCGTCTTCCAGAGCCAACATGTGGGCGTAGCCGACGGGCAGACTGCCTGGCAGGTGGGCGTGGGCGCGCGCGAAGAGTGGCGCCGTCTGCGCGGCGTCGCTCAGCCCGCGCAGACTGAGGCCAGCACGAAGCCAAGCGTCGGCCGCTGCACTCGCCGTACAGAGCCTATCGGGCACGCCCAGCTCCGAGCCGCGGGCTGGTCCCGACAGCGCCTGTTCGATCAACTGGGCCTGTCGTTGCAGAGCGCTACTGGCCAAGGACTCATCCGCTTGCGAGCGAGCTAATCGCTCAAGCTCCGTCAGAGCAACGAAGCGCTGCGGGGTCGGTTCTTGGCTCGTGACCTCCAAGCTGCGCTGGGCCGCAGCATGGTCACCAATTCTCGCCTGAGCGCGAGCCAACTCGAGGCGCAAGAGAGCTTGGAACTCGGCATCCTGAGACAGCTCAACCCGCTGGCTAAGCGCTCGCGCAGCCAGGGAAGCATCTTCACTCTTGCCCGCCAAGAACTGCAACGCCAGCCAGCCCAAACCATTGTTCGGCTCTGCAGCGACCGCGCCTTCGTAGGCAACTAGCGCCTGGCCTAAGTCCTCTTGGTGGTCGGTGAAAAAATCCCCTCGCGCCAGCTGCGCGCGGAATATCTCTTCTTGGGTGCCGGCGATCCGACCCAGCCTATCTAGGAGCTTGCCGAGGTTCTTGAAGGACCGCCGCCGCTCGATCAACGCGATCAGGCGCTCGAGCGGCTCGCGCAACGCACTCCCCAGGTTGATCGCGCCGAGCAGGTCCTTCGCTGCGCTGTGATCGTCCCGACCCAGCTCGTGAAGCACGCCCAGCTCCAGCTGGAGCGCCGCCCCCTGTTCATCTTCTTCAACCAGGTCTACCTCGACCCGGAGCCGGCTGATCGCCTCTTGAACGTCCAAGAGCGTCGGCGGGTTGGTGTTGGGCGGAATCGAGAGACGCATACGGGCGAGCCAGAGGCCAAGCGAGGAACGCCGAGCCTAGGCGACCTTGCCCGAATCAGCAAAGCGGCATTCGATGCTTAGTGCCCAGCTTCGCGCCGGAGCAGAACAGCTGCGACCCGCGGTGCACCGAAGCCGGAAGAGGCGTACGACCGCCACCCGGGCTGGCCTCGGCACGATAGGCTGAGTGACCGATTCAGGCCGGAGGCTTAGGCTCCAGGCAGCTTCAGTAAACGCACCCCGACCGCTGCAGGCGGCCTGAGCGAGTCGCTGGTTTCGCCGAGCACGTCGGCTGTGCGGGCTGCCGCGGGCGCGTTCGGTCGTCTGAACCCGTGAAGAACTTGAACTGCCTTATGCCCACGCGCGGAAGTGCGCTAGGCTTCGTCCTCCCGGAGAGTTCGATAACCGATGTTTAAGGTCAATTGTCCTGGCTGCAGCGCGGCGTATCAGGTCGACGAGAGACGGGTGCCCGCAAGCGGCCTCAAGATGCGTTGTCCCAAGTGTGCAACCTCATTCCAAGTGGACTCGCCGGGCATCCCGCCCGCGACGCCAGCGGGGCAGGAGCCGCAGCCCGCGGCTCCCACCGCGGGAGAGAGGCAAAAGCCGTCGTTCAAAGGCACGATGATTGGCGTCGCCTCACCTGTAGCCGCCGGACGTCCCCGCTCGGACAGCTCTTCGACGGTCCTCGGGATTCCGTCGCCAGTGCCGCCCGCCGCTCCACGAGCCCAGGGCCTGCCAGTTCAGGACCGCCCGCCGGCGGCTCCTAAGCCCGCCGCGCCGCCCCTTCAGCATCGGAATCCGAACCTGAAAGGAACGATGATCGGGGTCGCGCCCGCTGGTAACCCGGCACGCCCTGCACCAACTGCGCTCGCTGGTAACCCCGTACGCCCTGCGCCAGCGGGGCCCGTCGGTCCGCCGCGGAAACTCCCACCGCGCCCGGGCCAGGACCTTGACGCGGCCTTACCAGCACCCCGGGGCGGACTTAGCGCTCCCGTGTCACGAAAGACCCCTCCCGCTCCGGCGGCGCGTGCAACGCCCGTATCGTTGGAGCCTGGATCGCTGCTCTCCGACGCACCTGAAATGCTAGACACTGATCTCCCCACCGCAGCGATCCCGCGCGCGCCGAGTCCGCTTCGGGTGTCTTCAAGCAGGCCATCGGCGCCGCCCCCCAAGCCGCAGACCCCCTATATCTCCCCAAGTGCGCAGAGCCCATCCGGTTTCGACTTGGACTTTGGCGGCCCCGGCGACGATCTCCCGGTCGCGCTGACGGGCGCCTCGCGTAGGTCCCTGACCCCCGCGACTAGCCCTACAAGCCGAAGTTCACTTCCTCCGGCACTGGGCGGCTCACGCTCGAACCCGAAGCCAGACTCCGACTTTCCGCTTGCACTCGGGGGTTTTAACGCCGACTCGACCTCCGATTTACCGGCTGCCCTCGGCGGCCCCAGCTCGGTTCGCGGCGGCGCAGGTGTCTCACGACCCACTGCGACCACAACGAACATCGACTCGGACCTCCCCGCTGCGCTGGGCGGTTTTGGTTCCAGCTCCAAGCGTGATTCCGGCGTTCCAACCCCCCTTGACCTGCCGGAAGCTGTAGGCAAGGGCCAGTTGGGACGGTCCAGCCGAAGCTCGGAGCTGCCTGCTGCGTTCGGTGGAGCCACCCTAGCGGACCCGTTCGCCGACGCCTTCTTGCCTTCGCTTAGCGCCGGCCCGCCCAGCGTTGGCAGACCTGTTCGCGCTCAAACAACGGCTTCCTCGCAGGACGACGACTTCGACTTGCCGTCACCCGCAGGTAATTTTGACGGCGAGTTTGGGGCGAGCAGCGATCGCCTCTCCATGGATGGCGACTTCGGTCGCCTGGACCTCCCTCTCGTCGGGGCGGCGGAAGCTTCTGAGCCCCCAGGCCGTGGCAGGCGGAGTTCACTCCCCCCTGCCTTCGGGGCCGAGTTGGGCGGTGCCACGCTTGGCAGTAGTCCTAGCTTCGGCGCACTGCCTGCTGCCGGAGGTGCACCGGCAAGCCCCCTAGACCGTGGCAACGCGGCAACGACTTGGGAGCTCGGAGAACGCGCCGCGCCGGTCGCCGTAGCCGCCGTGGGGGCGGCCTCCGCCGGGTTCAGCCACGACGACTTCTCCGCGCTCCCCAGTTTCGATGACATCGACGACCTGGACGCTGGCCCCGCGCCCAACCGCGGCGCCACGCAGAAGAGCGCGGTCGCCGGTCCCACTCAGGCGGGTGACCTCGGCGACGATGACCTCTTCGGGTCCCCCGTGCCTCCGGGGGCGAAAGCTGCGACCCAGACTGGCCAGGCCGGCAGCACGAACTACGGCGAAGTGAGCTTGGCGGGCGGCGGCGGACTCGACGACCTCGATGACCTCAACGACCTTGGCAGCGGAAGCAGCGGGATCGACACCGATGACGGGATGGAGTTCGGGGGGATTCCGCAAGAAGAAGAGGGCGCTTCGAAGCCCTCCGCAGACCCGTCGCAGGCGCTCGACACCCGCGGGTCCGAGCGCCCGCGGGGCAGCGCCGCAGCGTCCGCTGCCGTACAGCGCGGGGCCACCCCCGAAGTCAACACGCCGAAAAAGAAGAACACCGGCAGGATCGCGCTCGCGGCTTTGTTGCTGACGGCGGTAGCTGGCGGGGCCCTCGCCCTGGTGCCCTCGGTGGGGCCATTCGGCATGCACGTGATCATGGACTCGGTGAATCAAGGGCAGCATGAGCAGCTGCTCGCAACGTCCATCAAGCGCATTCAGACCCAGCGGGGCTCCGACCTCTTCGCTGACGCCCGCGCGACCGTGCTGACCATTGAGCAAGCTCGCCAATCCGCAGAACGTTTCGCTCCGCTCGCTGCCTATTCTGCGAGTCTCCACTACGCGCTCGTACTCCGCTACGGCTCCTTGCCCGAGGTCCAGGCTGCGGCCAAGGTCTTGGTAGATACCCTGATCGCGCAGGGCGCCAGCAGCGAGGTCCCCTCGTTCCCCTTGGCGCTCGCCGCGCAGTTCGCGGTGGGTGGCGAGTTCGACAAGGCTCGCACCCAGCTGACACGCCTGAAGGCTTCGGACCCGGGGAACCTCGATGTACTCACCCTCCTTGGGGAGCTTGAGCTCGGGGCACAGCGCTTTGCAGAGGCACAGGCCGTCTGGGCCGAAGCCGTAGGCCGGCAGGAGTCCGCTTGGACGCACTACGGCCTCGCTCGTAGTCAGTTCGGAGCGGGCGATCTAGGCGCCAAGGCATCCGCGGAAGCGACCCTCAAGCTGAACCCCAAGCACCCCGGCGCGAAGCTACTGCTCGCTGAGCTCAGCAGGCAGGCCGACGATGAAGCGACCGCGACCACGCTAGTAGATCAGGTCTTGGAGCTCGGCGAAGCTACCAGCATTCAGGAGCGGGTCACGGCCCACACGTTGCTTGCCGAGATGCACCTCACCCGGGGACGAACGAGCAAAGCTGAGGGCGAGTTCGACCTCGCGCTACAGCTGGACCCTAAAGATGAACGAGCGCTGGTGGGTCTCGGCAACTCTTTCTTTCAGGCGGGGCGGCATGCGGCAGCGCTCGCCCGCTTCGAAGCCGCGGTCTCGTCTGTTCCAACCTCGGTCGGCGCCCAAGTGGGTGTCGCCAAGGCCCAGCTAGCGCTCGAGAAGCTCGACGAGGCCCGACAGCTGCTCACCGAACTGGTCAAGACCCACCCGAAAGACCCCATGGTCCTGTTCTGGTTCGGCAAAGCCGCCGAGGCGTCGAAAGACCGGGCGCTCGCTCAGCAATCCTACGAAACCGCGGCGGCCAACGGCGCACAAACTATTCATGCGGTCAACGCATACGTGGCGCTGGCTGAGTTGTTCAGCCAGGCTGGCGATCTAGAGAGTGCCAGCCAGCGCCTCAAAGAGGCGGCCAACAAGATGCCGGGCTCCTCATTGTTACACAAGGCGCTTGGTGACGTCGCGTCGTCACGCGGCAGCTACGAAGAAGCCCTTGCCGAATACCAGAAGGCGCAGGCGCTCGATCGGCAAGACATTGGCAGCACCTTCAAGACGGGAAGCGCTTTACGCCGCCTAAAACGTTTTGATGAAGCTTGGTCCGTGTTCGAGCAGGTAGCCAAGGTCGATAAAGATTTGCCCGGCCTGCCGCTTGAGCGCGGGCTCTTGTTGGAAGAGTCCGGTCGCAGTGCAGAAGCCCTTAAAGAGTACGAGGCAGCGTTCTCCAAGAGCCCAGACGACTTGGACATCATGCTCCGGGTGGGTTGCGGCCGCATGGCAGCTGGAAACGGATCGGCCGCAGCGGAGGTCCTGCGCCACGTGCTTGCGAAACGCCCCAAGTCGGCAGAGACCAGTCACTGCCTTGGACGGGCGCTGTTTCAGCAAAGCCAAGGACTCGAAGCGCTGCGATTCCTTCAGCAGGCGGTGAGCGCCGAATCCAATCGTGCAGAATATCACCTCTATGTCGGCTGGGTCGCGAACGAGCTCGGGCAAGTTGCGGTCGCCCAAGAGGCCCTGACCAGCGCGCTAGCACTTGACCAGGGGCTGGCTGAGGCCCACTGGCAGCAAGGGGTACTGCTGCTCGCTCGGGGCGCGGGGACCGAGTCGGTCAACGAGCTCAAGAAGGCCCTCGAACTCAAGCCCTCACGCCACGAAGTACACGCTGACTTGGCTCAGGCATACTACCAGCTAGGCAACGAGGTCAGGTCACTGGAGCAGTGGGCTCTAGCCATTGCTGCCGATGATAAACAGCCGACCTGGCTGTTCCGGTATGGCAAGTTGCTGCACGCACGCAGCCGCAACACTGAGGCGGCGAGGCTACTGGTCAAGGCTATCGCTCTGTCTGCAGACTTGAAACCCCGACCGTCGTGGCTCTGGCAGGCCCATCAACTCGCGGCCTCCAGCTTAGGAGTGGGTCCCGAAGCGGTCGCCCACTGGCGAAAGTTCCTGGAGATCGGACCTGAAGACTCCCCCTATCGGGAAGACGCCAAGCGGGCTCTCGCGGCGGCGGGGGAGCCCTGGAAGGGGAATTGAGGGAAGCGCGCTAACAGGCGGCGCTGCCTCGGTCGCCCTAAACCCGATTCTCCCTTGCCGCCAGCGAGGCGTTCGGCGTATGTGGCGGCCGCGATGGAAGCCTTGTTGACCTTCTGGGAGGTGATGACTCACCTAGACGTCCACCTTGCGGAGTGGTCGACGGCCATGGGCCCGTGGCTCTACGTCGTGTTGTTCGCTGTCGTCTTCGCGG
>JBDKJZ010000133.1:0-11289 GCA_039796375.1 Pseudomonadota bacterium | reverse complement strand
CCATTGATGAAGTGGTTCAGCTTAAGGATGTAGAAGGTGAGCTCTCGAGAGGGTGGCGCTTATTTCGGAAGACTGAGGAATCCGCGTACGTGGGCCTTGCACTTCCCCGATACGTCGCCCGCGCTCCCTACAAGAACCATCCGATGCGCGACATCGGCATGCGCTTCTCCGAGGAAGCCACATGGCTCGATAGCCTCGACGTCACGCTAACTGAAGAGCAGCGACAGGCTGAGCTGCGCACTCGCCGTCTGGACTCTCTGGTTTGGGGAAGCTCAGCTGTGCTGTTTGCCCAGAATCTGGTCCGCTCATTCGCGGCTTCAGGGTGGTGCCAATACATTCGCGGGATCGACGCGGGTGGGACCGTCAAGGGGCTGCCTGTGCTTGAGAGAGACCGGATGACGGACGAGCTAGAGCCGCCCGTTGAGGGTGTGATTCCTGACAACCTCGAGCTCAGTTTGGCCAACGCGGGTTTCATTCCCCTCGTGTGGGAGAAAGGTACAGACAAGGCAACGTTCTTCAGCGCCCAGTCTTTGAAGTACGCAAGGGACGGTGCTCTCGCGTTGACCGACCAAGACGCCCACTACGCAGAGAACGAACAACTCACAACGAATCTCAGCTACACCTATACGATTTGCCGTCTAGCTCACTACCTCAAGGTAATGATGCGCGGCAATATCGGTACGACCGCGGACGCGACGTACGTCAAGACTCAAATTGACGCTTGGATTTCCCGCTATGTCACCACGGTCATCAATCCAGACGATCTGACCCTTCGTTTCTATCCGTTCAAGGCATTTCAGTCGACGGTGAACAAGGTCCCAGGGCGGGTTGGGTGGTTTGATTGCACGCTGACCGTGCAGCCACACATCCAGTTCGAGGGTATCGACATCACGCTGAAAGTAGACGCCCGTTTGGTTGACTAAGAAGTGGCGTTGTGTAGCCCACCGACGCGCGGCTCAGCCACGCGTCCAACTGGGTAGTGCACTGCTTCAGATTTGCTAGAGAGGAACTGAGTAATGAGTATTGATTTGCCTTGTGATTGGAAGAGCGGGTTCGTCATGGACCCAACAAAAAAACAACGTTGCGGCTACTTAATGGCTTTCAACGGGCTGGGCCTAAACACGGAACCGACGAAGGCTGACGATGCTTTCAAGATTCGAGTGTTCACACCCTACAATGCTCCGTCCGTGGAGTACACGAACGGCGTCACGGTCGAGGACCTCGACGGGCAGAAGGTATTGGACTGCATTGGGTTGATCGAGAGTTTCAGTTTTGGCGGCGGTGTAGGCGATCCTATCTGTATCAGCGCCTATGTCTCGAGCGAGTTCGCAAACCAACTGAAGGCCAAGCAAAAGGCGTCTCTCGCAACTACGCTAATCTCCAAACTGGGGTGGTGGGTCGTCAACTACGACGTTGACGACAAGTCGTGGTACGAAGAGGCTTTCCCCAAAGGGGACACGACCGCCCTCAGCGGTTTCGTCAAGGGCCAGCTCAATGCAGCCGGCGGCACCGACGTTCGCTTATCAATTGCGGAAGAACCAACTTTGATAGCGCCGAATTTGGACGTACAGGTCTTCAACATCTACTTCGAGATCGTGCCTGCTTCAGATACGACTTACGCTCTCGCCTTCCGGCAGGGCTCGACCAAAGCCTACGTTAAGGGATGGGGATTGCAGGTAGGCAGTGTTGCCAAGAGCAAGATGGCGACCTAAACGTCCGGACGGGGCCGACGCCAGGGCCCCGGACGCCCGAACGATACAGGGCTCCACAGGGATATCAAACGCTCTATGACTGAACCAAAGTCGCTCTGTCGCGTAGACTGGAAGCTCGGGCAGGCACTGATGCCCGAGCACTTTCTGTGGCAGGAGGACTCTCTGCGTAGGGAGTGGGAGCTGCGTGCCGGTCACGGGTCGCTGCCCTTGTGGGGCCTCAACGCGTTGAAGTGGGACGAAGAACTCCTCGCGAAGTCCGGTCGGCTACTTTTCACCCAGTTAGAGTTGGTGTTCGAGACGGGCCTTCTGGTTAGCATTCCTGGGAATGCGTCGGCTGTTTCGCTCGACCTGCCTGAGGACGGCGAGGGCCCGATAGACATCTACTTGCACATGGATAGTAGCCCTGCTCTCGTCAAAGGGGACTTTGGAGACCAGGAAGGCAATCTGATCGAGTTGCGCCAGCAAAACCTACTGCTGGCTATGCGGCCTCTAAACACTCCGCTCCCCGCTTTTCACTTAGCGCGAATGAGGCGGCCGGCGGTGGGTTCGACGCCGGGACCGGACAAGAAGCCTCTCGGCTGGGAATGGGACCTGAGCTACGTGCCGCCCTTGCTCAATATTTGGGCGCTCCGTGACTTCGCCGAAGCGCGGTACGTGCGACTGCACGATCTGCTCGATCGATGGACTAAGCTTTTGCGAGCCGAAGCCCTTGAAAACACCCTCGCCGTGAACAAGCGAGTGGAGGCGCAGATGTACCTGCGGAGCGCCCAGGGGCTGTTGTGGTCCTTAAGGCAGGTGGCGCCGCACCTGGATCCAGGGCTCGCCCCAAGGGGTACGCACGCGAGTTCTGCGGTGGAAGGCTCAGTCCGGGCCCACCCATTCGAACTCTACCGATCTGCCGCCCAGCTCTATCTTGATGTTTTTTCCTTTCGAGCGTCGCCCCTCCAGCTGCTCAGGGACGTCAACCCAAAGCCATTGCTCTACAGGCACGCCCGCCTCGCCGAGTGCTTCTCTGAGTTAGAGGAGGAACTCAAGAAAGAGTTGACCCGACCGAGTGCTGGTTCGCCGGAGTGGACCTTTGCGAGGGATTCCCGGGATGGGGACCGCTGGGTGTGCGAACTCCCGGCGGGGATCCCCGAGCAGGCCGAACTGTACTTCTTGGTACAGTTCGAAAAGACGCGTCCGGGAGAAGCCGGTGAGGAAAGGGAGGACGGGCTCGACCGCCGCCTCTTGGGCATGCGCTTGGCCGCACCTCAACGTCTCGACGTGGTCGAGAGCCGGGCGCTTACTGGCATTCCTCTGGAGCGGGTGCGCTTGGTCCCGTTTCCGCACAACTTCGATACTTCCACCCTGCAGTTCTATCGACTCAAGCACGGGGAAGAGTGGCTGTGGGCCACGAAGGAAGGCAAGATCGCGTATCTCGGGGGGGGGCGGCCGCTCAACAAGTGTTTCCTCTACTCTCCGGACGCGGTCGGCGCATAAGAGTAAGAGACTCTCGCTGCTCGTGCGCTCGCCAGTTCTCAATGCACCTGGTTAGTCTCCGTCTGCTGGCCGTGCGGCGCTGAAGCTCAGCGACACCAATTCGTCATGAACTCCGAGGCTCCCCCACCGTCCCGCTACTCCGCTGCTCCACGCAAGCGGCGTTCGCGTTTCGAAGGTTGGCTCGTGCCGTGCCTCCTCGCTCTAGCGGTAATCTGCGCGGGGGTGCTCGCATACAATGTCTATGCATATCTAACGCGCCTACAAGCGTCAGTGGTTGCGACGCGCGAGGCCGAGGAGATTAAAGCCACCCGGGTCAAGGACGGAATCGATCGGGCTCTTGAGCGCTTGCCTGTGGTCGCAAGGGGACTCGCGGAAGACCTTGGTAAAATTGACTTCCCCTCTGTTGTCACCGGAAGCGGTGACCCCCGCGCGTCCCAACAGCGCCTCAGCGCCGACAAACTGTTGGAGGCCGCTATCCAAGCCAGGTTGGAACAGCACGTCCCCAAGCCCGGGGATGCCCCCGGTGGTGAGGCCGCAGGGCTTTTCCAGTTCGGCCTAGGTCTAGCTCCTGGCGTTCACCCCACGAAACGTCTTTTCCTCAGCTACCACGTGCGGGAAGTGGGCGATCATTTTCGCTTCTACTCGTTCCCCAGGGATGATGATCCGAAGGAAGTCGACGACTACTCTCAAAACAAACCCGAATTCCAGTGGTTCGTTCAGGCGCAGAAGCTAGCTGCCGCGAGCGCCGACGACAACGTGCCCGGCGATTGGGTACCGCTTTATCGGGATCCGTTCACAAAAGCCGTTCTGACCGAATTCTCGATGCCGTTGGTGATCGGCGGAGAATTCAAGGGGGCGGTCTTTGCGAATTACTCGGCCCGCGAAATGCGTGCGCTCGGGCAAGAATCAGACCTTGGAGGCATCGGCTACGCCATGGTGCTCAACTGCAAGGAGGGCGAGCTCGTCGTTCATCCCGTGGGCGAGCACGTCGCCCAGAAAGAGAAGCTCAACAACATCGACCCTCCGCTCTGGGCTCGGGTTCAGAAGCGGTGTCAGGAGACGACCGCTGCGGGCGAAGCGGCGGACTTCGAGCGGGACCGCCAGCTCTCGCAGGGCTACCACGCAAGGACTACCTATGGTGGCCTCGGTTGGGTTGCCGGTGACGGTCGCCCCGAGGAGTTCCTGTTTGCGCGACTAGCTAGGGGGGACCTCGCCCTAGTAGTTGTCTTTGATGCACACAGCAAAGTCGCCCTCGCGAACGACCGCGTGAATCTTGTCACGATGATCGTCTCTGTAGTCCTGCTGCTAATAGCGTTGTGCTTGCTGCTAATCCGCCCTTGGGGCAAGCCGGAGCTGCCGCCAACCCGATGGTGGGCTGCCACGGCACTGATCTCGTTGGTGTCGCTGGCTGGTATCGGTGCAACATGGACTCTGACAACGGTCGTTTCTTCGGCCCCTGCTGTTGCGAACGAGCCTCTGGTCAGTCCCGGAAGGGTGAACCGCGCCCTTGAAAAGAGCTTCGGGATTAAACGCACGAGAACCTGTCCGATCAGCATTCCGACGGGTGTCTTCCTGACCTCCCTCCGGTTTGAGGACGCGGACACTGTCCAAGTCTCGGGAGTGGTTTGGCAAAAGTACCATGGCAAGCTCCCCAGGGGCCCTATGGGGCCGCCCGATTCTGTAACGGGCCCCTCAGCACCGGCGAAGGCGCAGCGCGAGCACGCAGCTCAGTCACCCGCGCTGTCCCCCGGGGACCCCCCAAGCGATGGTCCCACGGCGCACCCGAGTGCAGACACCGCGCAGATCGCTGAAAATGCGAAAGAGGCTGACTGCAACGTCACTGAGCTCAAGCGCGGCTTTCTCATGCCCGAGTCAGTCGCGTTTGAAAGCAACGAGCTCTATCGCTTCGAACAGGATGGCGTGGAGACGATTGGTTGGCAGTTCAACGCGTCGCTAAGGCAGAAGTTTGACTACTCAACCTACCCGCTTGACCGGAAGAACATCTGGGTGCGGTTCTGGCACGCGAACTTCAGCGACAACGTCGTGCTCGTCCCTGACTTGGACGCATACTCTGAAATTCAACCGGGACGGTTGCCGGGCATAGAGAAAGAACTTGTGCACACCGGCTGGACCCTAGAGCACTCGTTCTATAGTTATATTGACGCCACGTACAATACCAACTTCGGCTTCCCGGACTACGTCGGGCAATCCAGCTTCCCTGAGCTCCACTTCCACGCTGTTCTGCGGCGCACCTTCTTCAGCGCCTTCGTGAAGAACCTGGTGCCGCTATTGGTAGCCGCGATCATCCTATTCTCGGTTCTGTTGCTGATCACCCGGCAATCAGGCCTGAGCGAGCGCTTTGGGTTCAACACCAACAGTACGATGGCAGCGTGCTCTGGCCTGTTCTTCACGGTATTGCTCGCGCATATCCAGCTGCGCGATGACCTTCCGGTTGATGGGATCCTCTACTTGGAGTGGTTCAACTTTGTCATGTACGTCATGATCCTCCTCGTGGCCGTGAACGCGTACATGTTCTCGTGGGACCGGCCATTTCGCTGGATTGGCGATCGGGACAACCTGTTGCCCAAACTCATGTTCTGGCCCGCCCTGCTGTTGACCTTGTTCGTGATCACGGTAGCCTCGTTCTATCGAGTGTGAACCAGCAGTTGGCGCTGGAGCCATGCTACCGTAGGCTAGGCGCCGTTCTTGATTTGAAACGTAGCTTCACCGCAGTTTCGCAGTTCACCTAGGTCGAATTGTCTTAGGATCTCATCCGCCCAGATACCCGCAATCACCTTGTAGACGACCTCCGTCGGGTGCGCCTCATCGCTGGTGGTCGCGAAGAAGTCGTCACTAGAGAGGCTCGTGCGCTTTCCGTAATGGACTTTCATGCCCTTGGGCTGTGCACCCCGCTTGATGCCGTACGCTCGGAGGTTCTCGTTCACGTGTTCCATAGCGGTGTACATGTCCACGAGAGATGCTTGGCCGCCGGGAAAGATGCGCACCTGACGAGCTAACTCGTAGCCGAACTCAAAAGCTCCGGTCTGAAACCCACGCACCTTCTCGGTTTCCTCCTTGCCCATGTAACGAACCGCACCCTGAGGGTTTGGGATATTAGCGAAAATAAAGTGCGAGTTTGGATCCTTATTGTAGATATCCTCACACAGCGTGCACATCTCCACGGCGACCGATTTCATCTTCTCCTTGTTGCGCCCATTGGTGACCAGGTCATTGAGCCCAAACCAAACCAAGAACAGCGTGTGACCGTTGGTTCGATGCATCTTCCAATGCTCAAGGAAGGCCTTTTGTTGGGCCTTGAACGTTCCGAGACCCATGCCGAAGCGGTCCGAAGCGCCCATCGCTCCGCCCTCCGAATAGTTGGCGTAAGAGAACCCGCATGCGGGCGGTGTGCCGTAACGTGACCACTGATTTAAGCTTCTATGCTTGAGCGTCTGGGCTCGCGACGTCTGGGCATCGGTATCGAGCAGAGTCGCACCGCCCGCCCATTCCCAGATAAAGTCGACCCAGTTCCTGCTGTCGCTAAACCGGCCGACCTCATTCGTTCGCATTGCGCCCAGCATGCGCGCGATGCGTCCCATACCGGACTCGCGCTTGTTCCCAATGTCAGACATACTATCGCCGAAAACGACGAGTCGATCGAGCTTCGTGGGCATGCGTTCCTGCTTTCTGGAGGCCCGCGAAACTAGTCGTTAGCCTGGACACGGCAAAGTTTTCCGACGTCGTTCCCGAGCTCGATCGCCCCCGCGTCATCGACCTTCGTGCCGCGCTCCACGAAGAAAACGCGCGGCCCCGGCCTTGGTCTCGCTATCGTCTACCGCATCATGCGCCTCCACCAAGGGCGCTTACATATTCTCGACGCACCGGGCGGCGGATTCAGCTGGTGTTCAAGAAGGGATAGTCGACGTACACGGCGCTCGAGCCAACGAGTTCCGTTTGGGCAGTGGCGTCTGCTGGGGCGTGCTCGTGTCGATGTCTTGGTGAAAGCTCGGCAAAGTAGTATCAGCGGCGCCAGCGTATGTTCACTGGTCTGCGTGTCACTGGGACGCTCTCTGAAAAAGCCAAAGAGAATCGCGTTTTCGCCTTCACTTTCGATGCCGTCACACTCTTGTCCTATTTGCAGCAGGTGTGGCCGGGCGTGTCTCCTGCGCCGGGGACCGGCTCACGCGACGCGCCGTGGCAGCCGACGTCGCTGAAGCAATGGTTCTACTGCGCCAAGTTGAAAGGCTCGGGGAGCACCGCCAAGCGCTTTCCCAGCCAGACCGACAAGAAGGCATGGGTTTTGACGGGCGGTCGCTACATCGCCATCGACCCCGCAAGTCTCTATTCCTCGGACTACGGAACGACCGGCACGACGGAAACCATGAAGGCTCCGACCTACCCGAACCTCAACGAGATGCTCGAGACGTGGCGCAAAGCGAATCGAGCGGTGAATACGGATAAAGTCTTAACTCGGCAGATCCGAGCTCGCCTCGCCGGCAAACCCGTCGTTGGAGGTCCCGAGTGTCTATCCGTACTGACAACGGTGTTCTTCGTTTCGGAGGTCGCGCGCAATCACACTGCCTTTCACACCACGCTCATGGCTATGGACCTGATCGAAATGGGTGCGGTTTTGGACCCGACGGGAGCCAACGTTCCCTGGACTTGGAGCAACGCGATCTGGCGGAACACGGCTTGCGGAACCTGCGCTGGCACCAAGCATACACCCTGCGGAACCTGCGGAGGTACGGGCGATTCTTTGGTCACCGCGCAGTGCGGGAGCTGCGCCGGCGCCGGGCGTATCAGGGCCTCGTTGAACTGCGGAACCTGCGCTGGCCACGGTGGCTGGAACTGCGGCGCGTGTCGCGGGTCGGGTTGGACAAGCACTCGCGGTCTAGGCTGCGGGGCGTGCGGTGGGGGTCGGGGGCGACGTGGAGCCGGCGGCGTCACTTGCCACGCCTGCGGTGGACGTAGAACGTTCACGCGCGACGTGGACTGCAGCAATTGTGGGAGGCGCGGCCGTATCACGCTGCCCTGCGGAACTTGCAAGGGGCACCGTAAAGTCACTTGCGCCACCTGCGACGGCGTTGGCATGTACGACGAGTATCGGCCCAAAGGCAGCACTTCGGCGCAGGTGAAGGGCGACGTCGCCGTGCTGCAGAATGGCCTTTTGCCGATGAGCCATAAGGCGTCAGCGCTCGGCGCTGCTTTCGACCTCACGGGAGACGGTACCTACAACCTCGTGAAGGGCGGAACCAAGGACATCTCCGCCGTAAGTTCGCCGCTGCTCGTCGTCAGACGGAAAGAAGCCACGATCATGATCCATTGGCTGAAACTCGTGCTCGACGGGGTGAAGCTCGAGTTCAGCAAGACGCAGACCTTGGAGCTCGCCGCCACGGAGATGTCGGTCGATATGGACCTGACCACGCGCAACTTCTCGAAGTCGTACGAAGAAATCGAAAAGGTGGCCCTCGAGGGCGGCTCGCTCATCGACGACACCGACGAAGACTTGGGCACCGAGGTCTACAAGTCGATCCGCTCCAAGATCGTCAGCTACATCGAAACGCGCTGCGAGAACTCTTCGTACGGACTCGAGCTGAACCTCTACGAGCCGACCCGCTAGGGGCGTCCGCGCCCACGCGCTACTTTCAGCGTCGCGCTTGACGACATTGTCCCGCCGGTTCTGTCAATGCGCGGACCAGCGGATCACGCGAGCGGCGCCTAGGGCTTTCGAACTGTCAAAACCGATGGCCTGACCGGTAGCCGCGCGAGTCGTGGGGCTGTGTTTGCACCCGGCGCTCAGTAGCTGGAAAGACTGACGCGCTACATCACGCGCCCGCCGCTCTTGCAGGAAGGGCTCGCTCGTCGCAGCAACGGACGGCTTGAGCTGACCTTGAAAAGCATCTGGAAAGACGACCCGTCGGATCCTTCGTTCTTCATGCGCACCTCGTTGGGCGGGCTGATGGGACCCGTCGATGAGGCCAACACCTGGGGCATCTCCGAAAAGGACGCGACCTTCGACGGGCATCTTTGGGTAGGTGGCCAGATCAATCAATCCGCACTCAGCGCCGACCTACTCTATGGGTCGGAGTTTGATGCGTTTGCGAGTTGGGTTGATACTACAGGCGCGGTACTCCCGCTGGCGTCGACTCACTCGTCGTCATCGTCCTCGCCGCGAAAACTCTCGTGTCGTTCGGCGAGCGCCGCGAATCTTTCAACCAGCGGACCCGTCACCGTGCGTTCTTCGGTCAAGTCGTGAGGCTGGAAGTCCTGCCACTTAGAGGCTTGTAGGGTCCCCACTTCCCGGCACTTTTCACAATATGAAACCTGCACGACGCTCTTCATTTGGTTCTTCGGAACGGGTGGCAGCTGCTCCAAGAACGTGGGATCCAGCTGGGTCACAGCCCACGCCACCTGGCTTTCGTACTGAAGCTCGAAGTAAGCCTCACGCGAGACGAGTGGCGCTTTGCAGCGTGCGCAAGCCGTCACCCCGAAGGCCAGGTATCCGGTGAACCCAGCGCCACCGAACAAAGCGACGGCGACCGGGTAAAGGGTCCACTGCGGCAGGGTGAAGGTTCGGTACCTGATGGTGAAATCGGTGAATGCCGCGACCCCCACCACCCCCACGGCGACGGCTGCGATGCCTACCGCCCAAACCAACATCGTGCCGTCAGATCTCTTCTCTATCGCTTCCATGGGTCGCTTCTCCGAGTGTTTCGTTTCCACGACCCACGACCCGCGAGACCACCGATCTGAGAAAAGTAATTGCAAAGATTCCGATCAGCGGCGCCCCCCCGCGTCTCGCGGCCACCCCTTGTCCAGCGTCATCCAGACCTCGGGGTGCGCAATTGGGGTGAAACCTACGTCCGCGTAGACACTGTGAGCATCGCGAGTTCCCAAGAGCCACTTGTACACAGCTCGATGGTCGGGGTGCTCGAGAGCGAACCTGACGAGAGCTTTGCCAAGGCCACGTCCTCTGAACTCTTCAGTGACGAAGACATCCATGAGGTAGCCGAAACGCACCCGGTCGGAGGCGACACGAGCGTAGCCGATCTGAGCGCCGCCTGGCGCGTAGGCCCCAACGAGCAACGACGAACCGACCGCGCACTCGAAGACCTCACCCCGGGAGATGCCGGGGCTCCAATAGGTGGCGGTGAGCCAACGATGCACGAGATCGAAATCGATCCGCCCGCGATCGTCACTCAGCTCAACGCCGCCCTCGACTGACTGCGTGCTCGGACCAAGCTTCTTGCACATCACGATGTTGCATCGTCGGTAGAGCGCTTGTTCCAGAGTCACCTCTTCGAAACCCAGTGAGCGGTAGAGTGCAATGGCCGGCGCGAGCTTGGTGTTGGAGAGCAAGCGGACCTTGGTTGCAGCCAGTGCGCTGGCACGGGCTAGGGCTGCTCTGGCAAGCGCCCGTCCCACGCCTTTGCCTTGAAACGCGGGCTCTACCGCCATAAGCGCCAGGTCGAATTCGTCCAACCCTGTTCGAAACAGGGCGGCGACGCCGATGACCGTCGAGCCGTGAACCATCGAGAACGTGTGGCCTCCGTCTCGGAGGATGACGGCAGGGTCGCGCGCGAGTGCGTGGTCGCTCCCCTCGAGTCCGAAGTGCTCTGAGATCCACGCCTCATTGAGGCGGATCAAGTCGGGGAGGAAACCAGCAGCGTCTTCGACGATTCGCATTGGGAAATCTATAGCCGATCACGGGGATCTCGCTCAAGGGTTGCCGTCCTCGGCTCACCAGCATGGGCCAGCGCGGCCTCGCGCAGAGTTGTGTACTTACCGTGACGAAAGAACGGCGGATCACTCGCAGCACCCCAAAGCTTCTTGGTCAAGAAACGACGGTTGCCCGCGTTAAACTCCACCGACCCGGCGGAGACTGGACGCGCGGCATCCACCCCAAGCGGAAACGAGGGTCCTCAGCGTTAAGTAACCGGACCCCTGTCGCGCTACGCGCTTGAGAAACGCCGTGCGCTGAGTCTAGGCTGGCTTCCCACGTGAGGACTGCGGCGTTCATGACTGTTTCCACCGGCACCAGGTTTTCCTGCTCCCGTTTCACCCGCTCGATGACACTCCTAAGCCTCGTATGCTG
>JBDKJZ010000132.1:0-11325 GCA_039796375.1 Pseudomonadota bacterium | reverse complement strand
CTCGCAATGACAGGGCACAGGGCGACGGTGGGATGGGTCGAAAATGCCGGTTGAGCTAGCCTAAACGGCGCAAGTGCTCGCGAATTGACTCCCTTGTCGGTTCATCGGGTGCCAAAATCAAAGAACGTTCCCACATTTCCTTAGCTTTGTTGGCGAAACCCGCCTTCTGGTAGAGCATCGCGAGGCTCCGGACCGCCGCGAAGAGGCGGGGAGCCAGGGACAGCGCACGCTCAAACGAGGCGATTGCCTCAAACACCCGGCCCCGTTTGCCATGCACCACCCCGAGCTGAAAGTGAATCTGGTGGGCGGCCGGGTCGAACCCGAGCGCCATTTCTAGTCGCTGCTGCGCGGCCTCCAAGTCTCCGGCATTGAGTGCCGATACGCCCGCCGCCAGCTCTTGGGCGGCGCCCTTGTCGAGTTTCAGGGTGTCCCCTGGGGGACGAACCGCTTGGGCGACCACTTGCAGCAGGTGGCGCGTGTCAAACGGCTTCTCAATGTAGTGCTGCGCAGGTCCTCGGCGTAACCCCAGCCCCGGTGCACCGCGCTCAAGATGACGATCGGAAGGTCAGCCAAGCGCCGGCTAGCCCGCACGCGGCGGACCACTTCGAAGCCGTGCACCTTGGGCAGCATCGCGTCGAGCAGCAGCACATGGGGAGCCTCTTGTTTCAGCCGGGTTAGGGCGGCCTCTCCATCCGGCGCCACGATGACTGCGTATCCCTCCGCCTCAAGCAGCCTCCGCACCAGCTGAGCAATCTCCGAATCATCCTCAACCAACAATACTCGGAAACCGTTGGCTACGCCCTTCTGGTGAGGTACCGCGGGGACCTGATCGCTGGACAGCCCTCGCCCACTAGCTGCCCCAGCGGCAGGCAAGTTGTCGAACGACAGTGAGAGCGAGACTTTTTCTCCACCTGCCTCATCCTCGAAATCCAAGGCCTGAAATGCCTCGGAAGGCTTGCGCGGCGCCTCGCGGATCGCGATATTCCCGACCACGAGATCTGGAATATCAGGCGGCGGCCGCACCATCGCCGCAGACTGTCTCGTGGCCGGAGGCGAAGAGGGTTCAAGCGGCGCGCTCGCCGGGGTCGCCCTGTTGACGTTTCGCGCCGGTGGGACGGGGGGAACGACGGCCTTGGGTTCCGAAACAGACGGGGCTCCTCGCGTCGGAGACTCAAATCGCGAATCGGGGGCCCCCACGAGACCCGACGTTGCCGGGGCTTCAGGAGCCTCCGCCGCGACGATCGCGCACCGCGGCCCCTCATAGAATTTTTCACCGCGACGCTTCGCCAAATAGGCGGACGAGATAGCCTCACGCACATCCGCTGCCGGAGCAACATACGGCACGATACGTTTTCCTGTCACGAAAGACAGTTCGTCGAGCACACTAGCGTTGTCGGGCTCGATCATCGCAACCAGGAGCGCATCGTCTTTGATCCGGACAGGCAGCAGCGCGTGAAGCTCCGCCGTCTCTCGAGGAAGCAAATCGAGCAGTTCAAGCGGGATGCGGACCCGTGACAGATCGAGCGCTGGCCTTTGGTAACGTTCGCTCAACTCCCTAAGCTGAGCGTCCGTGGCGCTGAACGGCTCAGCAGAGTCGGCCGCTTCGACGCTGAGGCGCTTTAGGGCGATGCGCCCGAGACCTTGCTTCTTATCCTCCACCACCAAGCCCCCGCCGCCCGCTCACCGTTCCCACCATGGCGCGCGACGCAGAACACCGCAAGGCCCACATGTGCCTATCGCAACGTGCGAGCAAGCCCGAGCAGCCGCGTCCGTCCGCAGCTAAGCGCTCGCGGAGGGTGAGTGCGTGTGGGCGGCGCCAAGCTCAAGAAGCTTCTGCGCTGACCAGTCGTCATACACGCCTGCTTCAATAGCCTGACGTGCCGACGAGATGAGCTGCGCGTAGTGGTGCAAGTTGTGCAAAGTCAGCAACCGGTGCGCTAGGATTTCCCCCGCAACGTAGAGATGGCGCAAGTAGGCGCGACTGATCCCCTGCTGGCACGCGGGACAAGGACATCCCTCCTCCAGCGGAGAGCCGTCGCCCTTGTAGCGGGCGTTCTTGATCACCAGTTTACCGAAGTTAGTAAACACCTGGCCGTTCCGCGCATTGCGCGTCGGGATTACGCAGTCGAACAGGTCGATTCCATTTCCGATCGCGCGAATCACATCGCTTGGCGTCCCTACGCCCATCAGGTAGTGCGGACGCGCGGGATCCAGAGCGGGCCCAACCAGAGCGAGCGCCTTGTGCATCTGCTCCGGGGGTTCTCCGACGCTGAAGCCACCGAGCGCCAAACCATGGACCGGCAGTCGACCGAGCTCTTCAGCGTGCCGAAGTCTCAAATCCACGTCGGTCCCCCCTTGGATGATCGCAAACAGCGCTTGGTCCGGTCGCTTCGAAAGCAAGCAGCGTTCGGCCCAACGAGTAGTGCGCTCCACTGCCTGGATAAGCTCAGACTTGGGTACCCCAGCCGGCGGACAAACATCGAGTTGAAGAGCGATATCCGAACCCAGCAAGCCCTGCACCCGCATCGACTCTTCCGGTGAGAGCATGTGCCTTGAACCATCGAGATGGGATGAAAATTCGAACCCTTGTTCACTCAGCTTGGTTCGCTCGGCGAGGGAGAATGCTTGAAAGCCTCCAGAGTCCGTAGCGATCGCGTGCGGCCAGTGCATGAAGCGATGCAAGCCACCCAGCTCTGCAATTTGTTCAGCGCCCGGACGAAGCCAGAGGTGATACGTGTTCGAGATCAGCAAACGGGTCCCGGTCGCAGCCAGCTCGTCCGGGGTCACTGCCTTGACGGCGGCATGGGTCCCGACGGGCATGAACGCGGGAGTCTGAATTGAACCGTGGGCCGTGTGAAAGACCCCCCGGCGCGCCCGACCCGACTGGCACAACACCTCGTAGCTATTGAGCGAGCTCAACCTGGACTCCGTTCGTCATCGCCCGCTTGTAGCCTCGGGAGCCACATCGCGTCCCCGTAAGAAAGAAAGCGGTATCCGCTTTCCAGGGCCACCCGGTAGGCCCGCTGGATGCGTTGCGTGCCAGCGAAGGCGAAAACTAGCGCAAGCAGGGTACTCCTTGGTGCGTGGAAGTTGGTCAGAAGCGCACCGACGACGCGAAAAGTGTAGCCCGGAGTGATCATCAAGCGGGTCGTTCGTGTGCCTGCTCGCACGGTCGCGTCGACTCCGGCCGCGCTCTCAAGACAGCGAACCACGGTTGTTCCCACCGCTACCACTGGGGCCCCTCGAAGTCGCGCTCGCTCGACCTGCTGCACCAACTCATCACTCACGGAGTAGAGTTCCTCGTGCATTTCGTGCTCTTCAAGGCTGTCCGCGGAGACCGGACGAAACGTGCCTGCGCCCACGTGCAGGGTCACGTAGCCAACATCGATCCCGCGCTCGTTTAGGCGATTCAGCATGCGTTCGGTCAAGTGCAGGCCCGCGGTCGGCGCAGCCGCCGATCCCGGATTCCTAGCAAAGACAGTCTGATAACGTTCGCGGTCCGTAACCTCGTCAGCCCGGCGAATGTAGGGCGGTAGCGGCACATGCCCCTCGGCGTCGAGCAACTCGAGGACATCCCCATCCGCCCGTAGCCGTCGGCTGCCCGATATCCCCCCTTCGAGCACCGTCAGGCGCATCGTCCCTTGCTCCCGGTCCACAAACAGCTCGGTACCTGGCCTCAGCGGGCGATTGCTCTTGGCTAACGCCTCCCAGACCTGATCCCCCTCGCACTCTTCACGACGTAGGAACAGCAGCTCGACGTGAGCACCGGTCGCGCGTCGTGCGAAGACACGGGCCCTCATCACGCGGCTGTCGTTGAGCACGACCAGAGCGCCCTCCGGCACCAGTTCCGCAAACTGGCTGACCCAGGCATGATGAGCAAGGGCCCCGTCCACAATGAGCAGCCGCGCTCCGTCTCGGGCCTCAGTGGGACGTTGCGCTATTCGGTCGTCTGGCAGCGGGTATTCGAGCTCGGAGGTGAGCATGGGGGGAGCCCATAGCACGTCTCGCGGGGCTACTTGGAATCGAAGCTTATCCCCAGCCGAGTCATCTTTCGCCAGAGCGTCGTCGGGCTGATATCGAGCGTCTCCGCAGCCCGCTCACGATTGCCGTCGTGCGCAGAAAGCACCGCCTTGATCGCTTCTCGCTCGGCTTCATCCACGATATCCGCCAGCGTCCTCCCTCGGGAACCTTCGCCCCGCCGCGGGATCTCGGTGATCACGTCATCAGCCCTGATGATGCCCCCACCCGAGAATGCGACGGCTTGCTCAACCATGTTCTCAAGCTCGCGGACGTTTCCGGGAAACGAAAACTGGGTGACCTGTTCCATGACCCCTTCGCCGAACTTGGCCTGGACCTGCATCTTCTTGTTGAACTTCTCAAGGAAGAACTGGACCAACAGTGGAATATCTTCTCTGCGTTCTCGGAGCGGTGGAAGGTGAAATCGCGCCACGTTCAACCGGTAGTAGAGGTCCTGCCTGAAACGTCGTTCGGCTACCGCCTCCACCAGCTCGACGTTAGTCGCTGCCACCACGCGAATGTTCACATGGACCGGTCTATTTTCGCCGATTCGCCGAATCTCCCCTTCCTGAATGGCTCGAAGGAGCTTCGCCTGGAAGGACATGGTGGTCTCGGCGATTTCGTCAAAGAAGAACGTCCCACCATCTGCCTCTTCGAACAGGCCCTTGCGCGCAGAGACAGCGCCGGTAAAGGCGCCCCGAGCATGTCCAAACAGCTCACTCTCGAGCAAGGTCTCGCTGATCGCAGCGCAGTTGACCGTCACAAAGGGTTTGTCGGCACGGCGACTGTTTGCGTGGACCGCGCGGGCGACCAGTTCCTTCCCCGTGCCGCTCTCGCCCGTGATGAGAACGATCGCGTCGGAGGGCGCTATGCGAACGACTCGACTGAGCACGTCTCGAATGGCCTGCGAACGCCCGATAATGTTATCAAAGTGGTACTTTTCCTTGAACTCCTGGGCGAACGCTTGGACCTGCCCGTGCAGTTTCCGGGTCTCCAATGCACGCCCAACTTTGACTAGCAGCTCCTCCTCCGTGAAGGGTTTCTGGATGTAGTCGAACGCGCCGAGCCGCATGGCTTCTACAGCACTCTCGATGGTGCCGTACGCAGTCATCACAATGACCTCAGTCAGTGCGTGAGTCTGCTTGGTGGCGCGAAGCACCTCGATCCCATCTTGCCCACCCATACGCAGATCAGTCAGCACGATGTCGTACGCGCCGGTGGTCCCCATTTGGCGGCCGCGCTCCCCCGAATCAGCTTCGTCGACTTCGTAGCCGCTGCCGCGCAACATCATCGCGAGCGTGGCGCGCATGTTTCTTTGATCATCGACGACCAAAATCTTCCCTGCGGAGGGCGTAGTCTGGGCCTGCGTCGACGACTGATTGGGTTCGAGAGCTAGATTGGGCGGAGCCATAGGTTCAGACTTTTGTGTACGGGGGCTAACTTGGCGTGCTCCACACAGGGATACCTATTCAGACTAACGGGCTTCGCGACGAACCCCCAAAGGGGTAATGGCAGAAAGCCTCCACCAGCGGCACTTACCTAGCAAGAATCGCTCGGCACTACGAACGGGCTACCGCCGGGCTGCACCACCCTGGAGCGACGGACCGGCTGATGTGCCAACACCCCCTACATGCGGTGTTTCGCTCGACACGCGCATGCTCTACAACGCGCCTCCCAAGCTGAAATAGAGAGACCGATGACAACACTGCGTGAAGCCCTAGGAAGCGGAGATATCCGCAAAGCCGTTATCAAGGACGCCTGCCAGGTCCTGGATCAGGAGGTCTCGGACAAGTCCGGATTGACCGGTATGGCGGTCAAGGCAGCCTTCGCCGTCGTCAAAGGCGTCAAGGCCGGGTTCATTCCCGAGGTCGTTGACGCCCTTCTGAACGATTTCCTGGACGCGCTTGAGCCCCTCCATGCAGCGGCGATCAGCGCCGGAATGCCCCCGGGTCGATTTCTTAAGGACGACCCAGGTCGAGCGGCCGAGGCACTGCTAGCTGTCACTGACCGCCGGGCGATGAGGGCTGAGCGCGGCGTAGTCGCAAAGACCTACGAAAAACTGCGACCAGCGGCGAAGAAACATGTCGAATCAGCCATGCCTAGGCTTGCTGAGATGCTCGCGAGACACCTCCGCTCCGAGAATTGACGATCCGAGTTCGGCGGCGCTCCGGCATCGCCGCCCTTTGGCGCTTTCATCAGCCTTGACAAATCACGGCATCGAGCGCATCAGGGCGCAAGTTTGCGCGCAAAGCCCTAGCTTGAGCGGGTAGACAGAAGAGGCCTACCCACCTCATGTTTGGGTACTAATTCAGCAAAACCGAAAGGCACCGAGCGCTCCATGGCCGAAGCAGTCCAGGCACGATCCAGTTCCAAAGCCCCCAGCAAGATCCGCGGCGCTATCGTGCGTTTCGCCGGAGACTCCGGGGACGGAATGCAGATAACCGGCTCCCAGTTCACGAGCACAGCGGCCATGCTGGGCAACGACCTCGCGACGTTTCCAGACTTCCCCGCTGAGATCCGAGCCCCTGCAGGAACGCTCTACGGCGTGAGCGGCTTTCAGATCAATTTCTCCTCGGATGACGTATTCACTCCAGGCGATAGGCCCGATGTTCTGGTGGCAATGAATCCCGCCGCGCTCAAGACCAATCTGGCGGCGCTCAAGCCGGGCGGGCTCCTGGTGGCTAACTCAGGCGCGTTTTCAGCAGGAAACCTCAAGAAGGCTGGCTACGCCGAGAATCCCCTCGATGGCGACTCCATGAGCGCGTACCAGCTGCTCAGCATCGACATCTCCAAGGCAACCCTTTTGGCCGTCGCGGAATCCGGCTTGTCCACCAAGGAAGCGAATCGGTGCAAAAACTTCTGGACGTTAGGGTTGATGTACTGGCTGTACAATCGACCGCTTGAGCCTACTCTGCGCTGGCTTGACCAGAAATTCAAGAAAACGCCTGATGTCCTGGCCGCCAACGCTGCCGCTCTCAAGGCAGGCCATGCCTACGGCGAGACAGCTGAGATTTCTCACGAGCGCTACGATGTTCCGCCCGCGGTTCACGAGAAGGGCACGTACCGCAACATCAGCGGCAATCAGGCCACCGCCTGGGGACTTGTAGCCGCCTCGCAGCTGAGCGGGACCGGACTAGTCTTGGGCTCATATCCCATCACTCCGGCCAGCGACATATTGCACGAGTTGAGTCGCCATAAGAACTTTGGCGTGACAACCCTGCAAGTGGAAGACGAAATTGCGGCGGCTTGTACGGCTATCGGGGCCTCCTACGCCGGCAAGATCGGCGTGACGACAACCAGCGGGCCAGGCATGGCCCTAAAGATGGAAGCCATCGGCCTGGCCGTCTCGACTGAACTCCCGCTGGTGGTGATCAACATTCAGCGCGCTGGCCCCAGCACCGGGATGCCGACGAAGACTGAGCAGGCAGACCTCTTCCAGGCCTTGTATGGCCGTAATGGCGAATCCCCGGTTTGCGTTATCGCTGCGGCGACACCGGGCGACTGCTTCTATATGGCGATCGAAGCTGTGCGCCTCGCAACCAAGTACATGACGCCCGTGATTCTGCTCTCGGATGGCTATTTGGGCAACGGTGCTGAACCCTGGAAGATCCCCGACGTGAGCTCGCTTCCGAAGATCGAGGTCAAGCATCGCACTGAGGTAGAGGGTTTCCATCCCTTCGTTCGCGACCCGGAGACCCTGGCCCGCGCCTGGGCTGTCCCAGGCACCCCTGGGCTTGAGCATCGCATCGGCGGCATTGAGAAGTCCTTCGACAGCGGGCACATCTCGTACTCCCCGGAGAACCACCAGAAAATGAGCGAGACCCGCGCGGCGAAGATCGCGGGCATAGCCAACGACATTCCGGAGCTCGGCATCGAAGAAGGTGAAGCCAGCGGCAAGCTACTGGTGCTCGGATGGGGCTCTACGTACGGTTCTATCCGCGAAGCGGTGCGACGAAGCCGGGCTCGAGGCTTGAGCGTTTCCCAGGCTCACCTGCGGTACCTGAACCCAATGCCGAAGAACTTCGTCGAGCTGCTCTCCCGCTTTGACAAGGTACTGATCCCCGAGATGAACATGGGCCAACTCGTGAAGATTGTCCGAGGTGAGCACCTTATCCCCGCGGAGAGCTACGCAAAGATCGAAGGTATGCCGTTCACCGTTGACGAAATCGAACAGCGTATCAGCCAGTTGGTGGAGGCATAATCTAATGAGTAACGTCGTACCGACCCGCAATCTGACTCGCGCCGACTTCTCGTCGGATCAGGACATTCGCTGGTGCCCCGGCTGTGGCGACTACGCCATATTGGCCACCGTTCAGCGCACCATGCCTGAACTCGGTGTGCTGCCAGAAAACATGGTGTGGGTCAGCGGAATCGGCTGTAGCAGCCGCTTCCCCTACTACATGAACACCTATGGTTTTCACACGATCCACGGTCGCGCGCCCGGCATCGCGACCGGAATCAAGGTCGCAAACCCTGACTTGACGGTCTGGATGGTGACCGGTGATGGCGATGGCTTGAGCATCGGGGGCAACCACCTGATGCATTGCCTCCGCCGGAACGTGGATATCAACATCCTGCTGTTCAACAACCGAATCTACGGCCTGACGAAGGGCCAGTACTCACCGACGAGTGAAACAGGCAAGATTACCAAGAGCACTCCGATGGGGTCGACAGACAACCCGCTGGACCCGGTGGTATTCGCTCTCGGTTGCAACGCTAGCTTTGTTGCACGGTCGATTGACGTCGAGGCGAAGCACCTGGGGCAGATGATCACCCGTGCGGCTAACCACCGCGGCGGAACCTTCACGGAAATCTACCAGAACTGCAACGTTTTCAATGACGAGGCCTTCGAGGCATTCCGGGCGAAGGACGTTAAGGACGAGCGTCAGATCCACCTGGAACACGGCAAACCCCTCCTGTTCGGCGCTGACAAGCGGAAGGGGCTTCGTCTGGATCCCAAGACGTTCAAGTTGAGCGTCGTCACGCTGGGAGAGAACGGCATGACTGAGAGCGACATCCTCGTCCACGACGAAACCAATCAGACGCTTGCCTACATGCTCGCCCGAATGCCGTTCCCACAGTTTCCTGTGGCGCTAGGTGTGTTTTACGCCGTAGAAGGCGAGACCTACAACGCCCGAACCGAACAGCAGGTCAACTTCTCCGTGGACAAGCAAGGCAAGGGCGACCTGACCAAGCTGCTCAATTCCGGAGAGACCTGGACGGTCTGAGGACTTTCCACTACAGGAGCCAGTATCATGTCGACCCCCCAAGATTCCCGTGCACGCCGCCGCGAGAAACGCCGCCGCGCAATCAAGAACATGAAGTGGGACGCCAAGCGCGCCGCTGAGAACGCTGCGGCAGCGGAGCCAAAAGCCACAGCTAAGAAGACTGCATAGTGTGGCGCCCGCTTTCCGGGGAGGCTGGGCAATCAGCCACGCCTCGGACGGCGACGTAGCGGCGTCCTCAAGGGGGAAGCTAGCCACCGGAGAGGCCCTCGCACGTCGAGGGCCCTGCGTACGGGAAGCCGTGGGCCTGACCACCAGGTTTCTCTGCGCTTCGGGAGGCCTGTTTTTGCTTTCGTTCATTTCAACAGTCGACACCGGGCGTGTCTGTGACCAGATTTGGTCGCACCCCATGGCGGCCTCAAAGAAACCTCAAGAGCAGACCCCAAAATTCGAGGGGGATCTGCAGGTCGCGGAGCGACCGAAGACTCAGCGCCCGCGCAGGTATGCCGTAGTCCTCCACAACGACGACTACACCACCATGGAGTTCGTGGTGCACGTGCTCACCAAGTTCTTTCGCAAGAGCGAGACGGAGGCCACGCACATCATGCTCAACGTTCACCACAAGGGGTTCGGCGTGGTCGACATTTTTCCTCGCGATATCGCGGAGACCAAGGCCGCACAGGTAATGGAGTACGCGAAGCAGAAGGCCCACCCGCTTCGCTGCACCGCGGAGCCAGAAGGGTTCGACGATGAAAGTTAGTACCGAGGTCGAGATTGCTTGCTCCGTAGCTGCGACCGAAGCAGGACGGCGCCATCACGAGCTGATGACGGTTGAGCACCTGTTGTTCGCGCTGCTCATGGACCGCGAGACCGCGCAGGTGGTTAAGAAAGCTGGCGGCAACGTGCAGGCGATTGTCGCTGACCTTGAGCGAATGCTCGAGCATGAAATTCCCAGTCTACCCGAGACCAATGACTCGCCTCCAACACCTTCACAGGGGTTTCGACGAGTACTGCAGCGCGCAGCCATTCATGTCGAGTCGAGTGGCAAGGAGGAGCTTAAGGGTTTCAACGTCGTCATCGCGATCTTTAGCGAGCCCGATTCGGGCGCTGTAGCAGCAATGGAAGCCAACGGGGTCACTCGTCTGGACCTTGTTAGCTACATCTCACACGGCTCGAGCAAGGACGGCAACTCCAGTGGCCCCGAGCCTGCCATGGACGATGACGGCGAGGGCGACGCTGGTACCGACAAGGACCCGCTCGAGCGCTTCACAGTCAATCTCAATGAGCGGGCCAAGGAAGGCGCGATCGATCCCTTGATCGGACGCGAAAAGGAGGTTCAGCGCGCGATACAAGTCCTAGCTCGTCGACGTAAGAACAACCCTTTGTTCGTAGGCGACGCGGGCGTTGGAAAGACGGCGATCGTTGAGGGACTGGCGAGCCAAATCGTTGGTAAGAAGGTCCCTAGTGCCCTGCAAGGGTCCGAGGTCTTCGCCCTAGACATGGGCGCGCTTCTTGCTGGCACCAAGTATCGTGGGGACTTTGAGGGTCGAATGAAGGCCGTAATCAAGGCCTTGGAAGCGCGTGCTGGTTCCATCCTGTTCATTGACGAGATCCATACGGTGATCGGTGCAGGCGCGGCGGGCGGCGGAACAGTAGACGCATCGAACCTCCTGAAGCCGGTCCTATCCGCTGGCAGCGTCCGCTGCATCGGGGCGACAACTTTTGAAGAGTACCGCCGACATATGGAGCGCGATTCTGCGCTAACTCGGCGCTTTCAGAAGATCGATGTCCTTGAGCCGAGCGCAGCCGAGACCGTTCAGATCTTGAAGGGACTCAGGCCGCGCTACGAGGAATTCCACAAGGTCAAATACACGGATGAAGCATTGGAAAGCGCGGGCAAGCTGGCGGAGAAGCATCTCCGTGAGCGCCGGATGCCAGACAAGGCCATCGATCTAATGGACGAGTCCGGGGCAGACGCGAAACTTGAGCTTGGCGACGGTGCCAGCGTCGGCGTTGAAAGAATTGAAGCCGTCGTCGCTCGCATGGCACAGATCCCCGCTCGTCAGGTCTCGTCCGACGACAA
>JBDKJZ010000131.1:0-11331 GCA_039796375.1 Pseudomonadota bacterium | reverse complement strand
GAGCTCCTTTGCGGGAATGTCCGGCGAAGACGTGGACGCCGGCAGCTCTGTTGAAAGTAGACGTGCCTTGCCATCGTAGGCTGCAACGGCAAGGGCACGCGAGTCGGGGAAAAAACGTACCTCGTTTACGTTGTTGCCGAGTTTGGTGAACGTTCCTCGCTGTTCAGGTTGCAGCAGTGGAAACAGCCACACCTGCTCGCCACCGACAGCGCCCAGGGTCCCGTCAGGGGAGATGTCGACAGCTCCGGCGTAGGCAGGACCCGGGACGCGCCAGAGCTGGCGGCGTGCCGCTAAGTCATAGAGGGCAACGTGATTGCTTGGGTAATGGGTCACCAAGAGCCGCTGACCGGACGGAGATAGCGCCCAGGCGTCGATGCGTTCGTCGCAATCGAGTTTGCCGACAACCGTTAGCTGCGGTTCGTCAGCGATCACTTCTGCTCGAAAAAACGTCAACACACCGGTCTGCTCAGGGATGCGGGCCGCGACAGAGCCGAGCACGGTGCCGCCGCCATCCCACTTCAGCTCCCAGGAACGCTCGGATGACAGCGTGCGTGGCCCCATCCGCGCGTCTAGTGAAACCAGCTCCACACCGCTGTCGCTGCCCACCAAAATGTCGGCGCTGCCGGTGGGCCACCACGCGACCGAAAGGCGCGTCAAGACCTCGTGCCCCGGGTACGCGTAGCTTGGACCTGCTTTTCCGCTGGGCAAAGCGAAGCTCCGCGCGATCCCGTCTTGATCGCTCAGCACCAGCAAGGACTTTTCGTCCGCGCTGAGCAAGGACTGAACAAGGCCGCCTTTGCCTATCCGGATCTGCTGCTTCTGGCGAAAACCGGCGTAGTTGATGTTCGCTACTGGCGCCGCATGGGTTTCCGCTTGCGCCCGGCTGGGTGCTGGCGGAGGCTTCGCTAAGCCTGGGCCCTCCTCAAAGTAGCGGCACGGGCCTATGTCAGACGGCGCTGGCCGAGCACCCGCGTGCTTTTGTTGCTGAACTTCGGGCTCAGGCTGCGCCGCGGTCGTCCGTTCATCGGGAGCAGTCTGAGTTGCGGTGCCTGTTCCCAATGGGCGAGCGGGTCCCGTGGCCTCTAGCGCGGTTCCTGCGGGCGCTTCAGCTGAGGGAGGTCGCGGTGGAGCGCAGGTGGTGAGCAGTAGTGCACCAATCACGGCCAGTCTACAACTGAACGTGACTATACGGTCGTGAGGAACACGAAGAAGCAACGGCTGAGTCAAACAATCCTCCTAGAGGCGGCCATACACGGGTATCGCGGCACCGGTAACTCCAGATGCGCCGTGACTGAGCAGGAACTCGGTAACCTCGGCGATTTCACGGGTCGAGACCCACTTGTCGTATTCGGCGGTGGGCATCGCCTGACGATTGTTGGGTGTATCAATGGTGCTGGGCAACAGCGCGTTGATGCGCACCCCTGTCGCCAGGTTCTCTTGAGCGACGGCCGAGACGAGGGCTACGAGCGCGGCTTTGCTAGCGGTGTAAGCGGCGGCCCCTGCACCCTCCCAGGGACGCTTTGCCGAGCGTGAGCCTATCGCCACGATGGAGCCGCCGAGTGCGTGGAGTCTTGGGATCAACATACGCAGCGACACTTGCGCGGTCTGCAGGTTGGTCTGGAACATTTGCTCCCAGATCTGGGGGTCCGCGAGGTGATGCGGGGCGCCGCCAGACCATCCGCCGGCGCAGAGCACCGCGCCGGTCAAAGGGGGGGCGAGAGACTCCAACTGGTCGGCCCACGACTGCACGCTCAAGACGTCTATGGGTAGCAGGGTGCAGCGGGCGTGCTCAGCCCAGGTAGGCTGAGCGTGGGACCCGGGGCGGAGCACGGCATAGACATGGTGGCCCGCAGTGAGCAGGGACTCCGCTATCGCGCCGCCCAGGGCGCCGCTGGCGCCGGTGACCAGCGTGGACCGCTCAGTCATCGATCACCACGCCGAGTGAAATGCGCGCGGCGAGGTCGAAAGGGTGAAGAATGCCGTTCACGTTCGCGCGCTCGCCGCTCACCTGACTCAGTAACAGCTGTTGTTGGTCCTCGTCATCGCAAACACTTTTTGAGACGCTTAGTGTACCGTTTCCGATGGAGCTGACGCAGCGGAATTGTTTGTTGAGTTCATACTCAAGGCCGATCCCCCCGGCGAGTGTGAAGGCTTTCCAGGTGCGCCCTGAGCCCAGCACGAAGCTGAACCGGCGTTCGGTCTGATTGAACCCATCCAAGCGGTCGCCCTTATTGTGCCCTCGGGCCGTTTGCTCGACCAGGCTGAAGTACTCGTAGCCGTAGTTCGTAAGTCCAACGCGGAGCACTGTGCCGTTGAAGGAATCGCCGTCGAGCCAGAAGCCGGCCCCGATGCTAGCGCCTGCGAGTGCGCCTAGGCCGTTCGAGTTTTGGTGAACACTGTCGGCGAAGATGACAGGTTCCTCATCCACTACGAATATCGGCACCGTCTCCAGCGTCAGCCACTCGAGCATCTCCACCTCAATTTCAAGGCCTAGTCGCCCTTCGAGCAGCCAGTTGAACGGATCGAGCCGAACTGAAAAGTCCGGAAACTTCAAGCCGCCGCTGGAGCCAGACTCAGGACCGGGGGGCGACGCCACCGGCACCGGTTGCTGTGGGTAGGGCTGCTGCTGTGGGTAGGGCTGCTGCTGTGGGTAGGGCTGCTGCTGTGGGTAGGGCTGCTGCTGTGGGTAGGGCTGCTGCTGCGGGTAGGGCTGCCCCGGAGGAGGGCCAGGGGGTGGTCCAGCGCCTGGGTCTTGGCCACTAGCGCCCGAGGTCACGAGTGACAAGACAAGCCAAGCTGCCAACGTCGGAGTCCGCATGTTCGGGAGCATACGGCGAAGCCTCCAACTGACGAGGTTTTTCGACCTGCCAAAGGGTAGTCGAGGCGCTGATATGTAAGCGGATGTCCTCGGGTTCGGCGCTCGCATGGATTGCCAGCCCGGGCAAACTCCACTACCGTCCCGGACCTTATGGCGATCGAAGTCAAAGTTAGCTCCGCTGACGCAGCCACGGGCGACGCGGGAATTATTGCAGTGCTCGTCTTCGAAGGCGCGCTCGAGAAACAAGCCCATCTTTCAGCGATTGATGAGGCGCTCGGCGGGGCAGTGATCGCGCACGCCAAAAACGTCGACTACGCTGGCCGTGAGAACCAGGTGATTGAAGTGCAGACCCTGGGTCGCCTCACGGCTCGACGCCTGTTGATTGTGGGGCTCGGTCCACGACGCGGAATGGATGATGCTCGGCTGCGGCACGCGGTTGCCGTCGCGACTCGTACTGCGGGCACAGTGCCCAAGCTGGGAATCGTCTTACCCGAGAAGATCCAAGGCGCCCAGCTGCGCGCGGCGGCCGAAGGTGCGGGACTCGGCGCTTATCGTTTCTTGAAGTACTTTACCGGGGATCGTCTCCCGAAGACTCAGCTGGCGGAGGTCACGTTCTATCGGCAAGGCAAGTTCACCGCGGTCGAAAGCAAAGCGCTCGCCTTGGGGCTACAGGTTGCCAACGCGGTTTGTATCGCGCGTGACGCCGTCAATGAGCCACCCAATGTGCTCACTCCCGACGCCCTGGCTCAGCTCGCGAAGCAGGTCGCCAAGGATGGCAAGCTGAAGATCCATGTCCTCGACAAGAAGGGCATCGAGAAGGCCGGGATGAAGCTGCATTACGCCGTGGGGCAGGGCAGTACGAACGAGCCGCGCTTCGTGCACATGACGTACACCCCCGCCAAGAAAGCCAAGAAGACCATCGCGTTCGTGGGCAAGGGTCTGACCTTTGACTCAGGTGGCCTGTGTATCAAGCCGGCGCCTGGTATGGAGGAAATGAAGAGCGATATGGCGGGCGCGGCTGCAGTGATCGGTCTGATGGCAGCGATCGCCGCGATTCGGCCTGATGTTGAGGTCCACGGGATCCTCGGTGCAGCAGAGAACATGCCGGACGGCTCTGCCTATCGTCCCAGCGACGTGTTCGGATCGCTTGATGGCCGAACTGTGGAGATCATCAACACCGACGCTGAGGGGCGCTTGGTGCTCGCTGATGCACTCGCCTACGCGCGAAATTTGGGCCCCGACTTGATCGTTGATATAGCTACACTGACAGGTGCGTGCGTCGTGGCGCTCGGTAAGTTTTATTCAGCGTTTTACACCGCGGACGACAAGCTGGCCCGCGCGTTCAGCTTGTCAGCAGACACTGCGGGCGAGTCTTTCTGGCGCATGCCCATCGTCGACGAGATGAAGGAACAGCTGAAGAGCCAAATTGCCGATCTCAAGCACACGGGCGATCGTTGGGGCGGCTCGATCACGGCCGCTCTCTTCTTGCGCGAGTTTGTTGGCGAGGTTCCCTGGATCCACTGCGACGTCGCAGCCCCCGTTCTTGGCGAGCGGGCGCGCGGCATGTACCCGCGCGGCGGCACAGGCCACCCCGTCCTCACGCTCCTCAACTTCGTTGAAACCTTCAAATGAGGGCATCGCCCGCAGGCGTAGCGTAAGCCGTGACCGCTTCCGGCCGAGTGCACTTGACTGACTCCAAGGGGTACGTCGCTACGACCTCGCCGGGGCTGGGTGAGAGCATTGGCGGTTCGCCAGTCCGGCTCAGTTTGCTGCTGAGCGGCCTATACGCCTGGGTCACCACCGTGGGCGGTCCGTCATTGTCGACGCCGGGAGTACCCCATACCCTTTCAGCGCTGGGGGCTGCGCTCGCGCTGATCGTGGGATTGGTGTTGGCGTCCCGTTCACCTCGACTGGGGCGCGCAGTGACGATGGGTGGCTTCGTCGGCTTGAGCGCGCTCACCTGGGTGCTACTCGGGCCAGCGCTGAGCCCAGCAGAGCTTGAACCTGTGCGCGCAGCGCTTGGTGGCCTGGGGTGGATGTTGTTTGCGTTCGGCTGGGGCGTGGTTCGCAAACGTGGCGCAATTCCGGAGAACGATCCACGGGTCATCGCGGCGAAACCGCTGGAGCCGAAGCGAGCGCTCCCAAGGGCGACATATATCGTATTTGGCGTCGCCCTGGTCGGAGCTCTCGGGCCCTGGTTCTTTGCGTGGCGCGTGGTTCGCGCGGAGCACGCCTTGCTGGCGCAGGCGGCGGCCCTGCTGTGCGGCGTCGCGGTGCTTGCGTCGGGGGCCCAAGTAGCGACCCTTTACGGACAGGAGCGGATACGACCTCGGCCAACTGATCGCTTGAATCTCGCGTCGCCAGCTTTGGCTGGAGTGGTCATTCTGGGTATGATTGGGCTTGCGCTCTGGTTCCTTCGAGGTGCCTAGGGCCGTGTGGTGATGGTGTAACGTGAATCGGGCGGTGGACATTCTCAGCGTGGTGATGCTGGCCGCAGCGGGAGCGGCGTTTTGCCTCGGGGTGCTTGCGCTCGGTGAGCAGCGGGATATCACTGCCCTCTATTGGTTGCTCGTAGGCGGACTCTCTTTGAAGGCGGCGGTAGACATGCTTCGACCCAGTCGCAGCGCGTAACGGAGGAGTGGTGGGGAGATCGCTACGGCTGATGGGGACTCGCGGCGCGCAGCTACTCAGCTACGGGATTGCTGCAGCTGGTTTGCTCGGGTGCGGCCACCCCTCGGAAGCGCCAGTCGAGCACAAGAGTTCAGGCGGCGTATTGGCTCCGGAGGTCATCGCTCAGGTGGGTCAGCAGACCTTGGGCGCCGAGTTCGTGGCGCAGGTCGCGCGGGCCCAAGGTAAGCCTGCCCAGGTATTGCTTACCGGGCTCGTTCGGGAGCTGCTGTTCGCGGAGCACGCTCGGGCCACCGCCCCAAAGCGTAGCGAATACCTAGAGCGCACGGTGCTCGCTCGCCGGGTCAGCCAACTCTATTTGTCCGAAGCCAGGGCCCAGGGCGAGCCCACTGAAGCGGAGGTCCTTGAATTCACGGCGCGCCACTGGGTCGAGCTCGATCGCCCTCCGATGGCTCGCGCGTCCCACGCGCTGGTTTCACTCGACGAGCGGACAGACCTCGCTGCTGCCCGAGCGATCGCGCAGCGGCTTCACGTCTGGCTGCTCGAGTTGAAGAGCGAGGGGAAGCTCCCAAACGCCGAGCAGTTTCGCACGCGAGCCCAGGAGTTCAAAGCGGGCGATGTCGTGCTCAAGGTGGAGGCGCTGCAGCCTGTCACCAGCGATGGGCGAGTTGCCGTGCCGGGTGTACCGCTAAAGCCCGGCGACCGCAGGGTCAGCTACGTGACTCCATTCGCTGAGGCGGTCAACGCCCTCGCGCAGCCTGGGGATCTCAGTTCTCCCGTAGAAACTCAGTTCGGCGTTCACATTCTTTACCTAGAAGAAAAGTTCGAGCCTGAGCGAGTCCCCTACGAACGGCGCGCCAAAGTCTTGCTGAGTGAAATCGTGGACCATCGCGCGAAGGCACTGCATGAGGCAGCCCTCAAGAGCCAAAGGGCGGTGACCTCGCTTGAGGTAGCTCGCGCAGCGTCCGAGCTGATGGGTTTGGTGGAGGTCGAACCTTGAGGGCCCGAGCATGAAACTGCAGCGGGGGTTTGCTACTCGAGACCAAGATCTGACGAGCTTCGCCGCAACTCTGGGCCGCTTGTGTGACTCGCTGCCTGCCCTGGCCGCCGCCTTGGTGGACGCCGAGGGCGAGACGGTTGACTACGCCGGGTCGATGACCCCTTTCGATATTAAGGTGACCGCTGCTGAGTGGCAAATCGTCGCCGACCTGATCAAGCACTCAGTCATCGAGGCGTGGCGCTCCGCGGACATCTTGATGGTCCGCGCCCGTGGTCGCAGCTATGCGTTGTTCCTCCTGCCTGTGGGATACAGTTTGGTGATTTGTTTGCCGTACGGGGCGTTCACGACTTCTCACCGCGCGATCGCTGAAGCGGTGCGTGAGATTTGCGAGGAGGCCGGCATGCCTCTGCCGGCGCGATACCAGGATGAACTGTGGCTACGAGTCGACGTGCAAGAGTCCGGTCCACCGCTGCGACGGCCTGAAGCAGTGTGGATGAAGGGCGCGTGGAAAGAGGTGGAGGTGCTCGGTGTGTTCTTGGGTGCGGAGCTTCACCCTCGTGAAATCGGGTTCCGGGTACGATTCGAAAGCGGTCTGGAGGCAACACTCGTTCGTGAGCGCTTAGGACGCTGGTACTCGGATCACCTGATTTAGGATTGCGCTAAGGCGCAAGGCCCCTAAGCAAGAATGCTGGAGGGCCTTCCGTTGCGGCGCTGAAACGGTAAGCTACGCCTGTGAAAATCCTCTATGGGGTGGTTGGCGAGGGGTTGGGCCATGCGATGCGCTCGCGCGTCTGCATCGAACACTTGATTAGCCAGGGTCACGAACTCGAAATCATGGCCGCGGGCAGGGCCTACCCCTACCTCAAGAAGTACTTCGAACAGACGAACCAGATCCACGGCCTGCACATCGTCACAGAGATGAATCGCGTCCAGAAGCGCAAGACCCTTGCGGCCAACGCCAAAGAGGTCGGAAAGCGCTTGCCCGAGAATATCGCAGCCTACTTTGACCTGATCGCGCAGTTCACACCCAAACTGGTCATCAGCGACTTCGAGAGTTGGACGCACAATTTCGCACGCCTCCATCGACTGCCAATTGTCAGCATCGACAACATGCAGATTATCAATCGAGCGAGACATTCGGGCGCGATCCTGCACGGAGCCAGGCGCCAGTTTGAGATGACCAAGCGCATCGTCAAGAGCAAGCTGCCCCACTGCAATCACTACATGATTTCGACCTTCTTCTACCCTGAGCTCCGGAAAGAGCGCACCAGTCTACATCCGCCCATCTTGAGACCTGAGGTGTTGGGGCTAGCGACCACCACGGGGGAGCATCTCTTGGTCTACCAAACGGCAGAAGGAAACCAAGCGCTGCAGCACTGTCTAGAGCAGCTGGGTGTGCCGTGTCGTGTGTACGGCATGCGGCGAGATATTTCGAGCGAGGTCAGCCAAGGTCATCTAACCTTCTGTCCGATTAGCGAAGAAGCCTTCTTGCGGGACTTGGCCAGCGCGCGGGCAGTGGTTGCCAGCGCCGGATTCACGCTCATGGGGGAGGCCGTCTACCTCAAGAAACCGATGCTCGCTGTGCCGCTGTCCGGGCAGTTTGAGCAGCTACTGAACGCCCGGTACTTGGCGGCAAGCGGCTACGGCATGGCGGCGGAGCAGCTCTCCACCGCCAGTCTGTCGGAGTTCGTTGGTCGCACGCCTGAGTTCTCGCAGAACCTTGAGGGTTACCATCAGGACGGTAACGCGGAGTTCTTGGCGTCGCTGGACCAAGTGCTCGACCGAGCAGAGGCGGGGTTGCTGTGAATTGTGGGGCTAGCCACTACGCCCGAGTCAACTGCTGCGCCCGAGTCAAGTGCTGCGCCCGAGTCAAGTGCTGCGCCATGGCCGAGAGACAACGCACGCGTTGATGCCACCGACGCCCATGCTCAGCTTGCCGACCGCTTGTCGTGGGAAAGGGACTGCCTGGTCATACACGAAGGCCTGCCCCATGGTCGCGATCGTTTCGTTGAGCTCGCTGGGCGTTAGGGTAGTCGGATGCAGTCGGCCTTGGTCGTAGCCCAAGTACTGGGCGGTCAACTCCCAGCCGCCACCTACACCCATGCCATGACCAAACGTCCCCTTGCGGGCGGTGACCAAGACATTGCGAGGTAAAACGCTCTGGAGATTCTCCACCTCCATGAAGTCGCCCGGCGTTGCTGTCGCGTGGAGGTCCCAAGACCCGATTTCAGCCGGGCTGACCCCGGCGCTCTGAAGTGCCGAGAGCATGGCGCACCGAGGACCTTCTTTCGAAGGAGTAATGATGTGGTCGGCATCGGCGGACACTCCGACGCTCACCGGCTCCATTCCCAAGGGCTTAAATCCCCTGGACAAGCCGTACTCCAAGTCCCCGACGATCCAGATCGCAGCTCCCCCGGCGACGTGGGTTCCCTTAAGCCCTGAGAGGGGTTTCGAGACCTCGCGGTCTGCGGACAGCACCCTCGCGTTGTAGAATGCCCCGACAGTAATCGGGTGAGGCGGGGGATCGGCGGCTCCAATCACGACCATCTTCGCTTCACCGCGGGCGATCGTGTCGAGGGCGAGCTTCAAGGTGACACTGAAAGTGGAGCAAGCAGCCACTGGTGCGAAGGCGAGCCCCGTAATCTTTCCAAGCATGGAAATCTGCGAGGCGGGAGTGTTGGCGATGTTCCACAGCACATTCGAGCTCACTTCGCCCCAGGGCGGCTCAGGTGCACCCCACTTCTCGACTAGCTGAGCTAGCCTGCGCCGTTTCTCGCGAATGACGCTCAGCTTGGCGCTCTCGACGGCACCTTCCACCCGGATGGACTCGATAGATCGGAGTTCAGCCAGGAAGGTCTGGAGCTCTTCGGATTGTGCAGCGAAGTATGCGTTGTAGGCGTCTTCGAACAGCTCGCGCTCGTCGATGTCCGCGGCCTCCTGCGGACGCTTCACGTCGCTCGGCAAAGCGGGAGAGCCCGTTTCCAAGAACGCCGTGTGCTTCGAATTTCGCGCGGGCTCAGCCCAGAACCGATTCCAGCGCCGCTGGGACCTGTGGTGTCGAATCGACGTCTCGTAGAACGTGGGAAACGCGCCCAGCGCGGTCGCCACATAGACGTGGGCTTCCTGCCTGAGTTTTTGGAGTTCCCCTTCGATCCCGGGGTTCTGCCCGAGCGCCTGGATAAAGGCGCCGACGCCAAACAGCGTCGTGACATCCATCTTGTCGACGAGCTGGCGGTAGCGCCCGGGGGCGAAGCGCTCCTCGATCCAAGGCCGGTAGTCAGCGAAGTCGAACTTGGGCTGCCCAACAAGAAAGTTGTCGGGGCCGAAGCCGTTGAACGGCGATAACCAAGACGTTGCGTCTGCCAAACGACGAGAGAATTCGTCGACGGTCGCGCTCTGGGGGGCGACCACACCCCAACCGAAAATAGCCGCTCTGGTCATGAGACGCCGCACTCTGCGGCCAGCCGCCGGGTGGGGTCAACCGCGATCCAAACAGAAACGAGGGTTGGGCCCCACAGGTGCGAAAACGGTTGCGCTGTGCGGCCTTCGTGATTGGGCGTGGAGACCAGAAATCCAATCGCGCCAGATGCCGCCAGGCTGGGTTTGCTCAGCGCCGGCAATAGAAGTTTCGGGCACGTCAGCTTCACAGACGCGACGTCGGCGTTTGTCACGCAAATCCCGACGCGCGAGTCCCATTTTGAAGCAGGCAGCTCTCGCCCAGGCGCCAGAGACGCCCCTTCTCGGTAACGCCACAGCGCCCGGTCGTCTGCACAGGCAACAACACAGAATGTCAGACTGGCGATCAGTCCGGTTGTCTGGGGCGCGGCGGGCCAACGTGCCGCACGCGATGTCTCCCGAGCGAGCGCCCCCTGAGCGCCCAGGATTCAAACGTGGCGGTGCACGGCCGGGCACGCTCTCCGCTACCGCGTGCCTTGTCCTATGCCGCACCTTCCAGAGCGGTGTCGCGACGGATGCGTCGGATTCGCTATCCATGACTCGGCTAGAGCCCATCGGACGGACATTTCACGTCCAGGCGGCGCGCGACTCCGGTGTTGCCTGGACGTTCCCCTTAACTATACTGTTCGAATGAGCAGTTCTTTAGAGCGTGATTCTGCGGAGACCACCATCATCAACTACGAGAGTGATGCCATTATTGAAATAGTTATTGATTGTCTTCAGTATCGTGTTGACGCGGGTAAGCAGGGGACGGCGCTCTGCGTGTCCACTCGTTTGAAGGGCGGTTGGGACTGGGAATACGCCGCCGAGGTCCGCTTCGATGGTCGGGATGTTCGTTCGAAGACTCTTGACCGCGAGGTTCGGGCTCAACTGGGCAAGGCGCTTCAGCTGGCCCTCCGTGAGCAGGCCGAACTCTGAGGGCGCCCCGCTGCGTATGGTTGTCGTAAGTAAACGGATTTTTGTGATCCGCAGTCCTCTCGCAGGGACTTTGGTCGCGGGTCGGACGAGGGAATCAGCTATCGAGCGCAAAATCAGCGGACTTTGCGACAAAAGAACAGATTGACGGCGGGCCACGCATCCAAATACGGTCCGTCCCATGGGACTCCGAGAAAAGGCAGACTACCGCACGCTGTTCTACGCGTTTGTGCTCTTTCCGGGGGTGCCACTTCTGCAGTACTTCGTACCCAGCTTGGTCGGGTGGCTCTTGCCGGTGGGGTTGTACTTGGGGTTCTGTTCTGGGGCGCTGACACACAATCAGAATCACTGCCCCACGTTCAAAAGCAGGAGGATGAACACCTTCTACTCTGCGTGGCTCTCGGTGTTCTATGGTTACCCGACGTTCGGTTGGATCCCGACCCATAACCAGAATCACCACAAGTTCGTTAACCGTGCCGGAGACGCCTCGATTACCTGGCGTTACTCTAAGGAG
>JBDKJZ010000130.1:0-11363 GCA_039796375.1 Pseudomonadota bacterium | reverse complement strand
TGTGTCCGGCGTTGAGGACTACCGAAAACAGGTCGGCTCCTGTGATCTCGCCCTCCCGTGCTTTCTGCCCCCTCAGCCCTCCGAGCCGGAGGGCGTCGCGATTTGCACGGCGGGGATCTGCGAACGAACAGTGGAGTGTGCGACTGTCGAAGACGTCTTCGCACAGGAGGCAGACCGCGTCTTTGCTGAAGTAGACGATACCTGCCAAGCCGATGACGACTGTCTCATCGGAAGCGTCTTCTTCGACTGCTTTAGTCGTTGCGATATCGGCCCGGTCTCCAAACAGGGCCAGGCGGAGTTGGACGCTCAAACCGCCACGCTCAATCAGACCCTTTGCCCGCCGTACACTGAGCTTGAGTGTGAACTCGCCTACAGGGGATGTTTACTTATCGACCTCCCCGCCTTTTGCGTCAACAACCGTTGCGCTTCCGCTGCCCCGTAGCAGCAGTCTCGAAGCTCAGCCCTCTGCTACGACGGTGCCGCGGCCGGTGAATTTTACCGGGCAGCCGCGGCACTGGTCTATTCGGGGAAACCTCGGAGCTGCTCAGCGCGGCTCACGGCAACGCCCCGTCGCGCCCCTTTATGGCAACGCCGCCGCGAACACCTTCGGCACTGCGAGGCCGAACACACCCAGGCACATCTCGTCGAGCGTTGCTTCGCCGAGTCGCACATCGATCGGTGCTTTCAGTCCTTGGTCGGTGAGGGCTTCCCGCACAAAGGGGTTCGTCAGGCTGTTGTTATAGGTGCACCGTAACTGCAATATGTCGCCAGGCAATAGCTGCGGCAGCTCGGTGACCGGACCGTCGAAGTAGTACCCCCGCTGCCAATTGAAGTCCCACATCGGTGTCTGAAGAAGGCATTGGTCGCCAGCGTCACGCTCAACGCTGATCTTCATGTCGGTCCCGACGTAGTGCATGTGCGTCGCGATCGTCCACAGATGAAGTGGCAAGGCGAACGCACCGCCGGGAAGCTGGTAACGGTTTGTCTCGACGTGAGCTTCTGCGCCGGCGGGGATCAAGAACTCAGGCCCTGTCGCCAACCCGAACCCGACGCCGCCCGCAAACGGTAGGTTCTCTTGGTCGAAATTCCCCAACAGGTACAAGGCCGCGACAAAGTCCGGCTCTTGTGTCACGAAATCGAGCTGCACGGTTGTGGCGTCGTCGACTTCTACGCCTGCGCCGGTCGGGTGGTAGTGCATCTGAACAACCAGCTTCGAACCCGCCTTCACGGGCATACCGGTCTTGGCTGGCAGCAGCGTCGGAACGCTGCCTGGTGCCCACGCCGAAATCAACTGAGCGCCGCCCACCGTCGGACCACCGAAACAGTTGTAAGTACCATCCGCGTTGACGAGCTGCGCCGATTCGTCGTTTTCGTCTAGGTAGAGCAAGCCATGATGCGCGACGCGACTGTTGCCTGGTATGATCTGAGTGCCGGTTAACCAAACGTCGCTTTTCAAGTCGGGGTCTAACCTGAAGCACACAAAACTATCCTGGGTCCCGGCGACAGAAACCCCACTGGGGATTTTTAACGACCGCGCAGGCTGGTCGATCGTCAGTGCAGGGGCCGCCGGCAGTGGCGCCGCATTTTTCGGATCACCTTCGGGCGCTCCTTGTTTGTTCCACTCTTCGAATAGACCGACTTCTGCCTCGCTCAGACGAAGGTCGTCTTTGAACTTGCCCGGCATTTCACACTCGGCAGTGTTGTGCGCCGCCCAGGGCGGCATGAGCCGACTCCTCGTGGCTGGCGCCATCGCCGGCGACCATTTCGCGGACTCTTGATAGCTGCCTAGGGGGAACGGCGCGATCCCCCCATCGAGGTGGCAGCCCGTACACTTCGCCGCGACGAGGGGCGCGATGTGCTCATGCCACGTCACGCTCGCGCCAGGGGTTGTGGGTGGCTTCGCGGGTTTGCCCCCGCCGCCGCCGGCGAACTCACCGCCCTCGCCATTCTCGCCCGCGCTGGTACCGCCATTCTCACCCGTGCCGGCCCCGCTGTTTCCCTCGCCCCCTGACCCATTGCTGCCGGCGCTGCCGCTATTCTTACCCGGCGCCTTCTCTGGATCGGCTTTCGTGTTTTGCCCAGACGTTTCGTCGGCACTGCAGCCGACGCTGACGATCGTAAAGAAGCACAAGGCAGACGCCACCACCGCCGCCGAACCGCGAAAAGGGACCAGGTGGATACGGTTCGAGCGAAACCAGTACTGAGAACGCATGCTTCGCTTTTACCACGAACGAAGCTGAGCACCAAGGCGGCGCCGCAGCGTGGGATCAGCGATGTTGTGCAATGCCTCCTCCAGCTCGGGGGGCCTTGGGGGCGAAACCTGAAGTTGGGCTGCAGTGGCCCCGCACTCCCGCCTTGTCGGAGAGCCACAAGACACTCCGGGGCCCGTTTGATCACGAGCCGCCGCCGATCTTCCAAATAGGGCTCTCACTTTTGAACAATTCCACCCGGACATGACCAATCGCGGAAATGCGCCGCAGCTCAAATGAATCGGAGCCCGCGGCGAGATGAAGCAGCGTGAACAGTGACTGCAGCGTCTGCGTTGATCCGCAGCGCCCAGCCCCCAAGGAGATGGAACCCACCGATGAGTAAAGAATTTCCGATTCGATCATTCAGTCGACCTCCCCAATACGGTCCCTGCCTTGCTGTGCTCCTAGCGGCCTTTTCGTACGGTTGCTCGAGCGGCGCGGAAAACCCGATCAACGGCGCGGCTCCGAACAGCGACTCAAGTTCGGCCGCAGGCGCTCCGGGCACGGGCGCTCCAGCGCCGACCGGTGTGGAGCTGCCGCAGCCGATGGTGTCGGACATGAAGCCCCTCGCGGCGCGCATGACCAAAGACCAGATGGCGAACTCCGTGCTCGATGTACTCGGCGTAGTGCTCGATCCCGCGGTGCTCGACAGTATTCCGAGCGACGAGGTGACCGAGAGCGGTTTCATCACGGCCGCAGAGGGTCAGGCCTTGGCTCCAGCCCACATCAGGGGCTACTCGCAGATGTCCCGGTCGATCGCGGCCGGCATCGACCCAGTGGCCCTGTCGCAGACTCTAGCCGGTTGCGCCGACGTCACCCCAGCGTGTGCAGCGGCGTTGAGCGAGGCGCTCGGCTATCGGCTATACCGTCGTCCGCTGCTGGAAGAAGAACGGACCCGTCTCTCGACCCTTTTCACCACGGTCGCCGCATTCGACGGAGCGGGCTTCGAACATGCCGCGCGCGCCGTACTGCGCAGCCTATTGCAATCACCCCAATTCCTCTACAAGACCGAGCTAGAGACGCTGGGCCAAGCGGGCATGGAACGCCTGACCACGGGTCACGAGCTAGCTTCGCGGCTTTCGTTCTACCTATGGCAGTCATCGCCAGACGAAGAGCTGCTCAAGTTCGCGGCGAGTGCAGATGCCGCTGGGGGCATGATTGACCCAGCACAGCTTGAGCAACAGGTCACGCGGATGATGGGCGATGGGGCCAAACTCAGTCGTACCCGCACCCGGTTCTGGGCTGACTACACCCACGCCTCAACCGCATCCTTCTCAGACGCAACACCGGAGTTGGCTGCTGAGCTGCGCTCCAGCGTGATCGCGGCCTATTCGCAGGCCGCCGGAGAAGGGGGTGCTGAACTGCCCTTGCAGAACCTTTTCACCACGAAGAAGATGTTGATGAGCCCCGCCGTGGCGCAGTTGGTCGGCGTGGCCGCGCCTGGCGCAAGCATGCAGGAATACGATACGAGCGGTCTTCCTGAGCGCGTGGGCTTGCTCACGCATCCGGGCTTCCTGGCATCTATTGGGTACACGTCCTTCGTCGCCCGCGGAGTCTTCATTACGAAGCGCGTGCTGTGTCGCGACCTGCCCCCGCTGCCAGTTGGGCTCGAAGGCGAGATCAAAGACGCCGCCACAAGTACCAAAGACCTAACACCCAAAGGCGCTTCCGAGTACCGCTTGGGAGCAGGGCCAAGCTGCGCAGTCTGCCACAAGATGTTCGAGCCGCTGGCCTATGCCTTCGAGCGCTTCGATGTGCTCGGCGACTATCGGGAAACAGACGAGAAGGCTCGACCGCTATTCACCGCTGGTTACCTGCAGGATGCCTACGGTCAATCTCTGGGCGAGTACCAGGGCGTCGCCGAACTCATGGCGCTGCTGGAAACATCGAAAGAGACGTCGCGCTGCTTCGTCAACAACATGCTCGAGTTCGCTTCCGGCCACAAGCCAAGGGGCGCCGACCAAGCGCTGGACCAAGCCCACACGACCTACGTGGCCGGTGGAGGCACATTCTCTCAACTCGTTCGCGCCATTGCGCTCAACCCAACCCTGCGTACCATCCAGGTTTTACCTGGTCAGTGAGAAAGATCGAACCGATGAAAAAATACTTAAACCGCCGTGCCTTTCTCCGTGGCGTAGGGACCGTCGCTATAGGACTACCGCTGCTGGAGGAGTTCTCGCAAGTCAACGCTCAAGGCGAAGAGCCTCCGACACGGGTCCTGACGCTGAGCTTCGGTCTCGGGCTCGCTCAAGAACTGCAGGCGATGGGTTCCAACGGCCCGCTCCAACCGCTCAGCAATATCAAGCGCAAGGCAGCATTCTTCTCCAACCTCACCAACCAGGGGCTTAGCAACGGGCCCACACCTCACTTCAACGTTGGAGCTACTCTCTTTACCGGCATCCGGCAGAAGAGTGAGACCGAGGCCGGCGGGCCCAGTCTTGAGCAACGGGTCAAGAACTACCTGCACCCGAAGGGCGTTCCGACAGTCAACGGGTTGAATTCATTGTCTGCCGGCATTTGGTCCCGAACCGGATCCAGGGCGCAGTACCAACGCGACTGGAGCGACAACGGCAGTGCGGGCGAAAAACCCGAGCGACGCCCGAGCAAGGTATTCGACAGCATCTTCGGCAAGTTCATGCCGTCTTCCCCGGTGAACACGCCACCAAATGGTCTGCCCGATCCGGCATATGAGCTCGAAAGAAGGGTTCAACGCAGCGTGCTCGACTCGGTCATGGCTGAGTACAACTTCCTCGGGGGCGATCGCTCCTACCTCGGCGCCGAATCCAAGGCACGCGTCTCCAACCACCTGTCAAGTATCCGCCAGATCGAGAAGCAACTCGTGGATGCCGACCAAGGCCTAGGACCGATATTGGCCGACAAGTGTACTGTACCCAGCGCGCCCACCGATCCTGGTGGAGTCGCCTTCTACGACAACCTGAGCGGTGATCCGGGTGGTCCCGAAGTCGACTGGGAAGCGGCGCAGGCGGCATTCCGCTTGTCAGCTGATGCCATTGTGCTCGGGCTATCCTGCAACGCTCTACGGTTCGCCAGCATGATCTTCGTCGGCGCCGGAGAGCACCTAAGGTTCCGGGGAAACTACAGCGCACTGGGAGAAACAATGGACTTCACCGCAGCCTTTGGTGGCTCCCCACATGATCAGATATTTCACACCTTCGTCGAGTCAAAAGTTCGCATCTATCAGCACTACGTGCTCAGCCAGCTCGGCTACGTGCTCGACAAGATGGACGCGATCACGGAGCCGAACGGAAAAACGCTATTGGACAACACGCTTTCAGTAATTGGGACCGAGTACGGTCGCAATCACGAGGAAACATCCATCTTCCACGCGGTCGTCGGCGGAAACGGCAAGTTCGCGCAGGGCGTAGATATCGGCGACAGCCATGGATTCGCAGACCTCTACGCGACCCTCATGGACGGCTACGGCGTACCGCACAACATCCCAGGAAAGACGATTCCAGGCCTAATTCTGTGAACTACGCTGAGTCAGACTCGCCACGTGTTCGAAGTACCAACGGATCCCGGGGTCTCCGATTGTCCCAGCGCCGGCCAGATCAAAATGGAGGCCGGCGCTACCAATGCCTTGAGTCCAAGGTGTCGCTTGGAAGAAGACGGAGAGCCCGGGATCGGCGGCGGCGGCATTGGCGTCGTCGATGTATTGCTGCTTGATATTGTCCGCGAATACACCTGCCGGCAGGTACACGTCAGACTTGGAGCCGTAGAGCTCCACGCAGACAATTGGCTGGTCGCCGAGACCTGCATTACGAAACTCAATCATGCGGGCTTCCAGGCCACCACCGCTGAAGAGCAACACATCTGCGTCCGGCAACTTCGCGATTTCCACGTTGGCTCCTAGTCCAACGGAGCCGGTGCCGACGATGCGGGTGGGATCGATCGCGTGCACAGCGCGGAACATTTCGCCGGCGCCCTCCGGGGACTTCACGTTCGCCCACGGTAGTCCGTCGTGCTCCGAACTGCTGTTTTGATTGGCAACGTTGATGATGACGTTGCGGTAGGGCAACATCTCTCGTGTGACGGTCCGCACGGCTTCGACGCTTGCGGTCCAACTCTCAATATTGACCCGGCCAATATCTGGGATGTGATAAAAAATGCCGACGATCACGACCATGCCGCGCTGCGCCGCGGCTTCGACGACACTGCGCATGCGTGCCGCGTGCTCGGGATCGACCGCTACCCCGTCGGCAGTGAAGGGGTCGTGGTTGCCCCCGTTGCTCCCTTGGTAGAAGACGGTGATCGTATTGACTCCGTAGGCCAAGTAGTCGTCCAGCTGCGCGATGAGATGGGCGGTGAGGGCAGCGCTCATCGTCGCGCTGGCAACACGAATACCCCACATATCGAAAGGAAGCCCATCGAGTACGAAAGCAGGCCCCTGCACCGCAAGCTTAGGCGAATCCTTCCCGGTGCCTCCGCCCGTCCCCACCTCCGCGCCAGCTGCGTCCGGATCCCTGCCGATCACGTGCTCCGTCGTCCCGCAGGAAAGAACCGCCGCGGTGACCGCTGCGCTCACGAGGCGACCAGCACCTGTTGGCCAGAGCGACGACATGCGCCACTCTACGCCTTGGCGCAGGGCGAAGTCGAACAGTTCGTGCATCTACTCTGCATACCGCCGCACGCGTTCGACAAACAGACTCTTGGGGTTCTGGCTTAAGAAGCTCTGCGCGCGCCGACCGGCTTGCGCTTTCTCTCCACTCTCTGCGAGCGCCTCGATCGTCAGCACCTCCGCCTCTAGCGAGAGCCGGCCACGAGGAAACTCTGACCGATACGTGCGCAGGTGTCGAAGCGCCGCGGCGTGGTCGCCCTGGGACGCGGCTTTTCTCGCCATGGCTAGCGCAGCGAGCTCACTCCCGAGATCGTCGACCGCCGGCGCAACGCGTTTGACGGTCGCCGGCCGGGCGGGGGTCGGAGCCGCTTCTTGGGGTCTGTCAGCGACGGGTGAGGCCACCACCGCCGGCTCATCCGCGACGGCAGCCGCCACCTTCGGCGCGACGGCAGGCGCCACCTTCGGCGCTGAAGCGGCGCTCTGGTTCTCGCCACTGGAAACGTACTTTTGCACGCCAAGCGCGCCGCCAGACACGACCGCAGCTACAGCGATCCAGGCCCAAACCTTGCTCCCCAATGAGCCCGCCGCTGCGACCTGGCTCGTGCCCAACGCCGCAGTCCCTGCCAGTCCGACGGCGGCCAGGGTCACCACGCGAGCCTTGTCCGACACGCGGTAGGTCTGGGCTTGCCGGAGCAACTCTGCCCCATCACAACCCATTGCGCTCAACCTGGGTAACTCATCAGTCATGCCACGCCCCTCTCATCTTCCTGGCATGAACTCACGCGCTGCTGGAACTCTTTGCGAGCGCGCCGCAAGCGTGAAGCCACTGTTCCCGGAGGAATTTCGAGCATCTCAGCGATCTGCACCATAGAAATCTGCTCAATCTCGTAGAGCACAAAAACGGGTCGCAACGTTTCGTGCATCTCTCCAATAATGCGGCTCAAGGTGTCAAACCCCCGCGCACTTTCCAAGCTCCGTTCCGGGCAGGCAGGGTCGCGCAGTTCCTGGAGCTCGCCGTCGAGGGAGACCTCGCTGCGGGCGCTCCGACCACGGCGAGTCCGATAAGCTACGCGCTGCGCCGTCCGAAAGAGGTACGCCCGCTCGCTCCCCTCGCGCACGCTTGCGATCTTCTTCGCGAACACCAAGTAGACTTGTTGGACTGCATCATCGACGTCAGCCTCGCTCACACCGAAGCTACGGAGGATCCGACCCACAAAGTGGATGTGACAGTCCACCATTGTCCGCAACCGTGCGGCGTCAGGGCTGGCGTGAAGCTGGGATGCCTGAGCCATGTCGATGGGAGTTAGGTCGCCAGTCACTGAAATGCCGTACAGATTGCCCTATCTCACGAGCGGAGTGAGTTGATCACGGGATCCGAAAAAAAATGCCGAGTGCGCACTTAACACTGAGATTTGGCGTCCGCGTGGCCAGCTGTCTGGGATCCTCCAGAATAAAACGCCTGCCGTACAAAGGAATACCAGCACTGAAAAGCGTCTCTAATCCGAACATGTCGCCGAGGAGCGCCGTACCCTGAACCCCTCCCCCCAAGAGCCACACGCTCTGGCGTGCGGTCGACACGCTCGGTCGCGCACCACCCCGCACCTCCAGGAGTCCGCCCTCAACCTCCGCGCAGGTGCGGAGCCCGTACGTCGCGCCCTGCAGAGCCCACGGGCAGACGTCGAGTTCGGCAGAGGTCCAGGCCAGCGCTAATGGGTCCGTGACGGTCAAGGGCCCCTGCCCGCGAGCAACAACCAACGCGGTGCCCAGCCGCCAGCTTGGGGCAATTGGGAACTCGAAGGCCAGCCCGGCTTGCCCCCCGACAACACCTAGGTCGCTGGGCGTTGCGACGAAGCCATGCGCACGGGCCGTCCACTGCCCAAGCTGAGGCTCTGGTGGACGCGGCGCGCCGCGCGCAAACCCGGGGTCCGCCACGGGGGCCGGCTTTGGAAGGGTGGGGGCGGCCGGCGCTGCCTTGGGTTCGAATCGCGCGTACGGATCAATGCTGAGCGCGACGCTGAGCGCCAACGCACTCGCCACCTCCTCGCAATTGGCGCCCGTGATCGTCCGTGCCCCCGCCGCTTCGGGGTCCGTAGCTCCTGCATCCAGCGACAGACCGTCTGTTTCGCCGACATGGCGCGCAACACCGTGGATCTGGGACGGTGAAGCCGAGGTGCGCTCGAGACTGACTTCGAAAGCTCGAGCCGACTCACCGGGGACCGCGACACGAATGCGATCACTCAACGCAACAATCCGGCTCACGAAACGCTCCTCCGTGGGGCAGCCAGGCGCCCCTAAATATTTCACACGAAGCGGCACCAATGCGTCCGCGGACGCGTCGAATGCCGCGTCCGCGGACGCGTCGAATGGCACCGACACCACGACGGCGAACAACAGCCACAAGAGAAGGAGGCGGTGCATCATGCCTGCGCGACTGTACGCGCTTGCCGCTGATTGTGCACTTGCTGGGGCGTTCATCTCTGAAACTGCCCGTTGTTCCACCAGGCCCCCAGCCCAAACCAACGCGAAATCACCCAGAAACCCAGTATTTAGGAAGCTACGAAAAGTTCCGCGACGTAGTTAGAGATCGTCTAGTCACTCGAGAACTTCCCCGACCCGGCAATGTTGAGCAAAGCGCAGCGAAGTCTGCCCCGTCGCGAGTACCCACAGTGAGCGCGCCGTTCATGGCGAACTTGACATTGCTGGTGCCAGAAGGTTCTTTAGCAGCTATCGAGTTCCGCCAAGAGCCGTCAGTTGCCGGCATAATGACTTCTGCTAGCGAGACGCCGTAGTTCGGAATGAACGCAAGCAGATTGAACTGCTGGAGAATCGGACCTCACCCTGAGCCACCACCAACATCGGTGGTTTACGGCAGGGCGAGGGAGCTCACCTTACACTTTCACACAGTGGTGACTGCTCATTACGGCCATGCCGCGCTTTCCGTAGGCAGCTGGCGTGTCTCCGGCCCTGGAGCTTCGCTGGTGTCTCCATCTGAGCGCCAGCAACCGCCTTGCTGTTGGAATCGGATCTGTCACTCTAGCTGACCCGCTATGCCTACTTTCTCTGTGACACCCGAGCTACCCGTTGCAGTCCTCGACATCTTGCCAAATCCCGTTCTAGTTAAGGATGAGCAACTCAGGTACGTCTGGGCGAACCAAGCTTTCGAGCAGCTCTTTGGCGTTCCCAGGTCGGAACTTATAGGGCGACTCGACAAGGAGGTGTTCCGACAGCGCCAAGCTGCTCAGTGCAACGGTGGCGACTTGCGTGTGCTGGAATCTGGGGACATTGACGAAGCCTACGAAACAGTCTTCAAAGACACACAAGAACCTCGAGAGATGATCACTCGCAAGAGTCGGCTGGCGCTCGGGGATCGTGTCTTCCTAGTGGGGGTGATGCACGACATCACCGACGTCACGCTGTACAATCGGAAGCTTGAGGAGCAAAAGGTACTGCTCAAGGAGCAGTCCAGGGAGTTACACCGAGCCGCCAATGAGGATGTCCTCACCGGCTGCATGAACAGGCGCGCGCTATTCGAAGAAGCCGCGTCGCAGTTCGCCAAGTTCGACAATGCCGGCGCGCTACTGCTCCTTGATCTCGACTTTTTCAAAGCCATCAACGACGCCTACGGCCACGGCGGGGGTGACGCGGCTCTGGTGCATTTCGTCGACGTTACCCGTAAGAGCATTCGAGACAGCGATCGCCTCGCACGAATTGGCGGGGAAGAATTCGCGGTCCTACTGCCTGGCGCCTCAGAGGAGGAGGCGAATGTTATCGCCGGCCGAATTTGCGAAGAACTGAGAACGTCGTCGCTTGAGTTCAAGGGGAATGAACTACGGCTAACCGTGAGTATCGGCGCAGTACTGAAGTCCGACCCGTCTCCCATGGACCTTGACGATTGGCTCCCCGTCGCGGACAGATACCTCTATGAAGCGAAGCGCTCGGGCCGCGATCGGGTGGTTTTCGGGCGAGCCGATGTCCCTCGCAGCAGGCCGCCCCAGCCAACATCTCAAACTCCCTCCGGTCACGTATCGCGGCGGTTCACGTCTCCGCCAACCTAAGTCGAACCGCTGCTCGGCCGAGCTATTCGGGGTCGTCGATGATTCAGAAAGAGCTCTAGCTCAGCTATGAACATTCAAGAGCAAAGCGGCGCAGCCTGCCGCGCCGCCGCTCCCGCGTCACCCAGCTCTAGGGGCAAGGCCCAGCCGCGATGATGCTGACTCCCGCTGCTGCTGCCATACACGGGTTGCCGTAGCTGGCTCCGTCGCAGCCGCAAACCGGGTTCGATTCTGTCGTGCAGATTGAAGGGCGGGGGCGACAGGATCCTGAGGGCGGAGGAGCAGGGAGCGCAGCGCCGTCGCCCGGCGGCGGATAGGCGGCGCCTGGCGCTGCGAGAAGGAGCGCTGAGCAGAAGCCCTGTGGGCTGTCACAGTACTCGTTTTGACCGCACGTGTCATTTGTTAAGCATGGAACGCCCTGCGTGGCGCACTCGCCGAAGTAGGCGACACTGGTGCCTTGAGTTTGCGCGGAGCATTCGCCAG